>DXHS01000075.1 GCA_019113275.1 Candidatus Protoclostridium stercorigallinarum | reverse complement strand
CGCGCGTTTCCCCAATCTGCTCGTCAACGGCTCGGACGGTATCGCCGTCGGTATGGCGACGAACATCCCGCCGCACAACCTCGGCGAAGTCATCGACGGCGTGTGCGCGCTCATAGATAATCCGGACATCACTCCCGACGAGCTCATGAAGTATATCCCCGCGCCCGATTTTCCCACGGGCGGGCTCATCATGGGCAGGGCGAACGTGCGCTGCGCGTACCGCACGGGGCGGGGCGGCGTGCTCATGCGCGCAAAGACGGAGATCGAAGAGCATCAGACGGCGGGCGGCGTCCGCCAGCGCATAATAGTCACCGAGCTTCCTTATCAGGTGAACAAAGCGCTGCTCATCAAGTCGATAGCCGACCTCGTAAAGGACAAGAAGATAGAAGGCATAAGCGACGTCAAGGAGGAATCCGACCGTCACGGTATGCGCATAGTCATAGACGTCAAGCGCGACGCTCAGGCGCAGGTGGTGCTCAACATGCTGTTCAAGCACACCAACATGCAGGTGAGCGCGGGCATAATCTTCCTCGCTCTCGTGAACGGCGAACCGCGCGTGCTCAACCTGCGCGAGATGCTGTATTACTATCTCGAGCACCAGAAGGACGTCATCACCCGCCGCACGAAGTACGACCTCGAAAAGGCGGAGGAGCGCGAGCATATCCTCGAAGGTCTCGTCAAAGCGCTCGCGAACATCGACCGCGTCATAGAGATCATCAAGAGCAGCCGCGACCGCTACGAGGCGAGCGAAAAGCTCATGGCGGAGTTCTATCTCTCGGATAAGCAGACGAACGCCATACTCGATATGCGCCTCGCGCGTCTCACTTCTCTCGAAGTCGAGCAGCTCAAAAACGAGCTTGCCGAGCTCGAAGAGAGGATCGCGGACCTCAAAAACATCCTCGCCACGCCTTCGCGCGTGCTGGATATCATCCGCACCGAGCTGCTCGAGATAAAGGATAAGTACAATACGCCCCGCCGCACCGAGCTGTGCGTGGACTACGACGAGATAGACATCGGCGATCTTATAGACCGCGAGGACGTCGTCGTTTCCATGACGCACTTCGGCTACGTCAAGCGGCTGCCCGTCACCGAATACAAGGCGCAGCACCGCGGCGGCAAGGGCGTGACCGCGCATAAACCCAAGGAAGAGGATTTCGTGGAGACCATGCTCACCACATGCACGCACGACGATCTTCTGTTCTTCACGAACAAGGGCAAGGTGTATTGCATAAAGGCTTACGAAGTCCCCGAAGCCGCAAAGAGCGCCCGCGGCAGAGCGATAGTCAATCTGCTCAGCCTCGGCGAGGGCGAGACGGTGTCCGCCGTCATCCCCGTCAAAGAGGACGACCGCGGCAAGGGCAACCTCATGATGGCTACGCGCGGCGGTCTCATCAAAAAGACGCCGATGACGCAGTTCGAGAACATCCGCAAGGGCGGCAAGATCGCGATCGCGCTCAACGAAGGCGACGAGCTCATAAGCGTGCAGCTCACGGGCGGTCGCGACGAGATACTCATCGCTTCCAGCGGCGGCAAGTGCATACGCTTCTCCGAGGACGACGTTCGTCCCATGGGCCGCGACACGATGGGCGTGCGCTCCATGAAGCTGGACGAAGGCGAAGTGATCGTGGATATGACCGTCGTATACCCGGGCTGCGAAGTGCTCACCGTTTCTCAGTACGGCTACGGCAAGCGTACGGATATAGACGAATACCGCTTGCAGACCCGCGCGGGCAAGGGCGTGAAAGCGGGCGTGTTCAACGAACAGACGGGCAAGCTCGTCAACCTCAAGCTCGTCGATCCCGACGAGGACGTGATGATCATTGCGGACAACGGCACGATCATCCGTATGCGTGCCCGCGAGATAAGCAAGATATCCCGCGACACGCGCGGCGTTCGCCTGATGAAAGTCAAGGGCGTCGGGCAGGTGGTATGCGTCGCTAAAGCGGCGCCTTACGAAGAGGAAGGCGAAGAGGGCGGCGAGACCGCGGAATAATAACGATAAACACGGCAAGCGCTCCCTTTCGTCGGGAGCGCTTGCGCCATTCGGAAAGGTGATATATGATACTTTGTACGGGAGAACTCATCGCGGATATAAGCGTGGAGACATTGCCGGACATCGGCGAGGTCATGCGCCGCCGTGCGGGCGGCGCGCCTTTCAACGTCGCCTGCGACATAAAAGCGCTCGGCGGCGAAGCAGGCTTTTACGGCTGCATAGGCAGCGACATGATGGGGGACATGCTTGCGGCGGAAGCGGAGAAAACGGGCATAGCCCCGCTGCTGCTCAGGCGCGACGCACGTCGGCATACGGCTATCGCGTTCGTGGAGATCGGACCCGACGGCGACCGCTCATTCGAGTTCCGCGCCTCGCGCGCCGCCGATTGCGCTCCCGACGCGGCGGAGCTGGAAACATTGCTGCCGACGGCTAAGATACTCCATCTCGGCTCGCTCATGCTGCGCGAAAAGTGCGGCAGGCAGTACGCCGCGGCGGCGGTCGGGCTTGCCCGCGACCGAGGCATAAAGGTATCGTTCGACGTCAATCTGCGCGCGGGGCTGTACCCGTCGCTCGCCGCAGCCGTGCGCGCGACCCGTCCCGTGATCGCGGCGGCGGATATCCTCAAACTGTCCGAGGACGAAGCCATGCTCTTCACGTCCGCGCCCGACGCGCAAAGCGCGGCTGTTTCTCTCGCGTGCGGCGGCAAAACTGTGTTCGTTACCATGGGCGCGCGCGGAGCCTGCTGCGCCCGCGGAGACGAGTGCATATCTCTGCCGTCGCCGACCGTCCGCGTCGTCAACGCCACGGGCTGCGGAGACGCTTTCTTCGCCGCCGCGCTCCTTTCGCTCGAGCGCGATCCCGAAGACATATCCGCCGCTCTCGCAGAAGGCGTCCGCGCCGGAGCTGCCTGCGCGCAGTCACCCGCGTCGCATCTGTAATTTTATCCTTGCGCGGCGCTTTACCGCCGAACAAAATTTAGTAAATTTTGTTCGGCTGGCGCCGCGCTTCGGTTTGGCGCAAAGCTCGGCATCGCGCCTTTGTGCACCGCTATCGCTCGCTTCGCGTGCGCTTCGGTTTGGCGCAAAGCTCGGCATCTTTTCGGTCTATAAGCGTAAATTTTGCCTCGCCGCCATGAGGCAGG
>DXHS01000010.1 GCA_019113275.1 Candidatus Protoclostridium stercorigallinarum | reverse complement strand
GCAAAGCATTGCCCGATACCTTTTCCCGAGGTGTACTTCTCACGCGCGGCGGACGAGGCGGTACCCGTGGACTGTTACGGTATGGAGTGGCTGGATGGCAAAAGCGGATTGTTCGCCCTCGGTATGCTTTTGCAAAGCAAGCGCAAAAGGCTCGCTTTTGCCGATAAAGTTACAGGCGCATTGCATTCGATCCACGAGTGCACGAACGACAGGTTCGGCGATACCATGCATCCCGAGTTCGGCAGTTGGCAGGAGTACTACAAGCCTTTTGCCGACGAAGTATTTGCCGTCGCCGAGCGTATGAACGCCGAAGGTAATTTGCCGGACAAAGTGATGAGCGCGATGCGCGCCGCCTATAAGGAATACGATGTCATTTTCTCGGAAGCGCCGACCCGAGCGTGCCTCATCCACGGTGATCTCAATATAGCCAATATCATGATAGGCAAGGGCTATGAGATAACCGGGTTCATAGACCCGCTCAATTCGGCGTACGCCGATCGCGAATACGATCTTTTTCAGTTCGATAATCTTACGGGAAAGCGTTTCATGCTGCGCGAGGTATACCTCGAAAAATACGGCGCGAGCAGGTATTGCATGCAGAAGCTCGCCTTCTACGGATTATGGAACGAGGTGTATTGCTATATAAAGTCGGGCGTTCTCGTCGGGCTCATCATGGACCCGCTCGTGAAAAACATGTACAGGCGGCTGAACGGATCATGATATCGTTCGGTGCGCGTCTGTTCAAACTGCTGCTCAGGATATATACTTATCCGTATCGGAAAAAGCATATGTCGCTTTCGCGCTCCGTGCGCGTAAAGGCGGATAGGTACGTCCCTCCGAAAGGAGCGGCGTTTTTCGTCCGCGCTTACGGCGGAGTGCGCACGGAAATATTCGTTCCGGATAACGCGTGCCGCGACCGCCTTATCGTCATGTTCCACGGAGGCGGTCATACCCGCGGCATGAGTAATATGTACCGCAAAGCCGCCGCGACTTATGCGACGGCGACGGGCTGCGAAGTGCGCGCGATAGATTATACGCCGGGCGCGGATCTCGTTTATCCGAGCGTGCACGACGAGTGTCTGCGGGCTTACGACGCGATGGCCGACGAGGCGGCGGGTAAAAAGATCGTCTGCATAGGGGACAGCTTCGGCGTCGGGCTCATGCTGTATACGTGTCTGAAGCGGCGCGACGTGGCAAAGCCGTTGCCGTCCGCTCTCGTAAGCGTCAGCGCGTATGTCGATCTTGCGGCGTCGGGGGAGTCTTATCGGAAGAATTGTTATTCCGACCCGATGTATTCGCTGCCGCGTGGCATGAAGTTCCGTGACAACGAACATTTTATCCGCCGCCGCACGCCGTATGCCGCGGGGACGGACGAAAAAGATCCCTATCTGTCCCCGGCTTATGCGGACTTTTCCGGCATGCCGCGCATGCTGGTTATTTGCGGCGACTGCGAAACGTCGGAGAGCGACAGCGATATGCTGCACTCGGCGGCGCGCCGCGCCGGCACGGACGTAACGTTGCGCAAGTACCGCGGCATGTTCCACGACTTCATGTATATCGCGCCGCGGCTGAAAGAGAGCAAACGCGCGATAAGCGAGATAGCCGGGTTTATCCTCGACAGCGGCTCGGGCGGCGCCGGGCGCCGGTGATCCCGAAACGGCTTTTTGCCGTTGACAACCGACCGCGGATGTAGTATAATTAAAACATATCAGCGGACGGAGGAAGCGATCATGCCGGTAGAAACAACATCCACGATACCCGAAGCGGCGATATACGCCGTTACGGCGGTATGTCTTGCGCTGACGATAGCGCTCGTCGCTTATGTGGCGATAAGACTGGTAAGCGCGAACGGCAGGGAACGCCTTTCGTATCTGCGGCGGTTCCGCAACGGTCAGTTCGCCATCATATACGCGATAGCCATACCCATGGGAGTGCTCGCGTTCATGTATACGGGTTACGGCTTCGGCGGCGCGCTGCTGTATTCCGTATATACGGTCGTCGATCTCGTGGTATTGAAGCTGGAATATCCGCTTTATGCGCCGCTCATGGAGAACAACGCTTTCTTCTGCGCGGTAATGATAGTGATGTACGTCGTTATCGTGTGCAACGCCGTGCTGTTCACTTTTTCTCTCGCGGGGCGGTTCATCGTCAACCGCGCGAGGCTGCTTCGCTGCAAGCTGTCGCGTAAAGACATCTATGTCGTTGTGGGCGGTGGCGAGAACAACCGCACGCTCGTAGCGTCGGCGGGCAAAGGCGCGAACGCCGTGATACTTGCCGATCCGTCGCCCGAAGAAAAGGACGAGATATACCTTACGGGCAGGAGCCTGCTGCATTTTACTTCCGACGGCGATCTTGTTTCCGTGCTCGGCAAGCTGGACGGCAAAGGACGGAAGCTCAACGTCATCGTCAATACGGGCAGCGACGAGGAAAACCTCATACTTCTCGAACGCGTCTCGGCGTATATAAAAAAGAAGGCGGAACAGGGCGTTGCGGCGGAGGATCTGAAGTTCGCGGCTTACGCGTTCGGCGACCCTGTGAGCGCCTCGGCGTACATGAGGTTCGAAGAGAGCACGAAAGGCGTCATACGCTATGTGAGTAAATACCGCATGACGGCGATCGATTTTATAGACAAGTACCCGATAACCCGTTTCATGACGGATGAGATAGATACGCAAAACGCGATCGTCCGCCCGGATGTGGACGTGAACGTCGCGTATATAGGTTTCGGCAAAGCGAACATAAAATTGTTCCTCACGTCCGTGGAGAACGACTGCCTGATGACTCTGAAGGACGGCAAGTACAAGGATAAGCCCATATCGTATTGGATATTCGACAAGAGAGAGTCGGACGGGGAAAAGAACCTCAACCACAATTACCACCGTTACGCGAACGAGATGCTCGCATACGGATTCGTTCCCGAGCGCGATTATTTCGAATTGCCGCCTTATCCCGCGGATACCGAGCCGTCGTCGGAGCATTTTCTCAAAGAGGACATCAACTCGCGCGCATTCTATCTCGATCTGCGCTCGCGGCTCAAAGCGAAAGCGGGAAGACGGGCGTATAACTATATCGTCATCGCTTTCGGCACGGATATGGAAAACCTCGATCTTGCCGAAAAGATATCCGCCAAACTGCGCGAGTGGAACATGGATGGGTATACGCATGTGTTCGTCAAGATACGCAGCGGCAGGTTCGCACGCAGCGTAGTCTGCTCGGATAAGGCGTACACGTCGTCGTTCAACGTGTTCGGCGTGGAAGACGAAGTGGTGTACGATATCGCCAAGATAACGCGCGAAAAGACGGAGGCGATGGCTATGCGCCGCCACGTCCGTTACTCCGCCGCAGGCGCCGACGAGGGCATGACGGAAGAGGAGATAGTGCGCGTCGCAAAGAAAAAGTGGTACGGCAAATGGGTGCAGGTACAGCGTGAATCCAACACTTACGCCTGCCTGGCTCTGCGCATGAAGCTCAACCTCATGGGGTACGATTACGTCCCCGCGGACGAAGAAGGCGAGGACGTTTCCGCCGAGTTCGCCGAGCGTTATTTCGCGGGCGATCCGCCTAAGTACGAAGCGGACGGCGTGACGATCGATTACGGCGATTGCGAATTCAGAACGGACACGATACGTGCGCGCTACGCCATGCAGGAACACCAGCGCTGGAACGCGTATATGATATGTAACGGCTATATCCCCGCGACAAAAGAAGAAGCGGTCACGGCGGATAAAACGGAGCTCATGCGCCGCCGCAAACACGGTAACCTCACGACTTTTGCGGGTCTTATCGATTACCGCAATTACGCGGCGGAGCGCCGCGGCACGGACCCCGCGACCGAGGACGTGATAAAGTACGATTACCAGCTCATGGATTACGCCGCAGACCTTCTCGGCAGCTGCGGGTACAAGATCGTCCGCCGCGCGACGGAAAAATCGCATTAAAGTACGGTAAAATATCCGAAACGGGCGCATGTCGGTGACATGCGCCCGAAGTTTTTTGCGACGGATCGTGAGTTTGTGAGCGACGAGTCACGAGTTCGATTCGACGAGGTACTCCCATGCCGAGAGCTTGCCTTCGACTCCGTTGTAGCCTTTGCCGCCGAACACTATCGTAAGGTCGGGGCTGTTTTTTTCGAAACAGCCTATGTCGGCTTCGGGCACCGCGTCGGATGTGATGACGATCTCGCGCAGGGTGGGGTTATGCGAGAAGCAGCCCGCGCCTATCTTTTTCACGTTCTTTCCGAGGACTATGCGCTCTATGCTCCAGCAGTACGAGAAGTTTTCGGGTCCTATCTCCGTCAGTTCGTCGCCGAGCACCGCGGTGCGCATGTTCTCTATATCCCTGAACGCTTTGGGCTCGATGCGTTCGGTGCCGGCGGGCAAAGCATAATCGCGCACGTCCGCGTTGATGGGGAAGGTGACCGCGGTCTTGCCGTCTTTGGTCATGAGCGTTTCGCTGTCTATTCCGAAGTATTCCGGCTCGCCGTCGAAGCGGATGCGCTTGACGCCCGTCGAATAGAAGAGGAAATCGCCTGCTACGTCGCGCAGTCCCGCGGGAAGCACTATCTCTTCCGCGTCCATGAGGAAGGAGAACGCCGAGCCGCCTATCGACTTCAGGCGCGCGGGCAAAGTGCCGGGCAGCAGCGACGTGCATCCGCGGAACGCCTTGTCCTGTATCGTGTTTATGTTCTTGGAATACTTTACCGTTTTCAGTTTTATGCACCGGCGGAACACCGAATTGCCTATGCGGCGCACATAAGAATCGCTCATGTCGACTACGGTCATCATCGGGCATACCTCGAACGCTCCCTCGCCGATCTCGGAAAGGGACGAGGGGAATCTGATATCGCCGAGCGAATTGCAGTAAGCGAAGGCGTGCGCGCCTATCTTTTCCAGCTCGCTGTCTTCGTCCCAGATTATCCTTTCGAGGTTGATGCAGTGGTAGAACGCTTCGTCGCCTATTTCTCTTACGCGGTAGGGCAGTCTGACCGAACGTATGTCGTCGCGGTACTTGAACGCGCTTTCCCCGATGATTTCGAATCCGTCGGGTATCACTACGTCCTTGTCCGTGCCGTTATATGCGGCGAGAACGGAAGGGTCGTCGCCCTGTACGAAATCCTTGCTCTTGTTGTGGAAGCGGCACTCGGAGGAATAGTCGGAATTTTCGTAGCCGTTTTTCCCGAGCGAGCGTATCCTGAACGTGAAAGACGGGCAGTCGCTCGCGGCGGAGTTGTCCGGAGCGGGGGATATGCGCGCGGCGTTTCCCGTTTTTTCCACTCGCGCGGAAAACGTCAGCAGCTTTTTGCCGTCCTTTTCGGTTGCCGTGCAGTCTATGGCGGTCTCCGTCGTGACGGTGTCCGTCTGACCCTTCGAAGACGTCACTTTTTCGGATATCAATATCATATATCCGCTCGCGTTCTTTACGGGAGCGAAGTATACGGTCATGTCGTTTTCGTCGAACGCGGGTTCGGGCGCGGGGAGCAGTATGCGCACTTTTGCGCCCGACGCCGAAAGCGCGTCTTGCGCCGCCTCGGGAAGATCGTTTTTGGCGCACACGAACTCTTTGAGCGAAGGACAGTGCATCACTATGCGCCCCTTATAGCCTGCGGGCAGCTCGCCGGGGAACACGATCCGCGACAGCTTGGGGCAGTTATGTACGACGGTCTCCGCCATATCCGCGATGACCGCGGGCATACGCAGCGTTTCCAGCGATTCGCATTTATTGAAGCAGTACATGGGTATGTAAGCGGCGCTTTGCGGCATCGTGACTTCCGTAAGGCTCTCGCATTCCTGGAAGCAGTTGAATCCCAGCGTCACGTCGTGGCAGGCGGCGTCGAACGTCACGCTTTGCAGCCCTTTGCAGAGGTAGAAACAGTAGTCGCCCACATAGTGTACATGCTTGTGGAACGTTATCGAGCGCAGAGAGCCGCAGCCGCGGAACGCTTCGTACGCTATGTGGCGGACGGAGACGGGCAGCCCCACGGCCTCCAGCGAACCGCATTCGGCGAAACACCTGTCGCCGATCTCCTCTATGCCCTCGGGCAGCGCTACCGAGCGCAGGTCGGGGGATCCCGAGAACACTTCCATGCCGAGCGCGAGCACGCGTTTGCCCGCTATCTCCGCAGGCACATTGGGATATGCGGATTCGCCTGTGTATTTGGTTATCTTTATACCGTCGCGGAAGGGGATATACGAGAATTCTTCGGGAGCCGAATAGTTGATCTTCGTGTCGCGCGCGCCCGCGCTCTCGAATTGCTTTATCATCGGATGGATGTGCGCTTTGCTCGTCGGGTCGTTATCGCGCGAAAAGTACATCGATTCGTTATCGAAGGCTTTGAGCAGCGTTCTGTAAAAAGTTTCTCTTTTGTCCGAATGTATGGAATTTTCGGCGTGTTTGAGTATGTCGAATACGGATTTCCCTCCGGCATTCACCGAGTATATCGAGAACGAAGGGCGCACCTTTTTGAGGGTGAGCGCCGTCTCTATCTCCCACAGTACGGCGTCGCTGGCAACGGAATTTTCGGTAAGATAGCAGCATATACCGATACAGTTTTCCATCGTCATTTTTTCGTACACCTGCTTCTTCCAGCTGTCGCCGTATTCGAGCTGAGTATCGAACCACAGCCTTACGCCGTATTTCGCCATCAGCTCCATATCCGCCCGCAGCATTTCGTACTGTTCGTGCGCATAGCTGAGGAATATGAATTTCTCCCCGCGCGAAGTGTCGTAAACAAGATTTTTATTGAGCTCGCTTTCCATCATGATGTCTCCCTTTTTTCAGTATATCATATCCCCGCGGCAGCGAGTATATCGTCGAAGCTTGCGGCGTCGCCTTCGAGTTCGTCCGCTATCGTCGCCCAGCCCGGGGCGAAGAATCTCACGCCCGCGCTCGCGGCGCATTCCTTATCGTGCACCGAATCGCCCACGAACGCCATATCGCTGACCGTGCAGCTCGCGCCTCTCGCGTATTCGAGCAGGGGATCGGGAGCCGGTTTGGGACGAGGTACGTCGTCCGCCGCGATTATCCTGTCGAAGCATCCGAGCAGCCCCGTGCCGTCCAGCCCGATATGCGCGATGTCGTGCTTGCGGGACGTGACGAGCGCCATGTGTACTCCGCCGCCGTACAATTTTTTTATGAGCGCGTCCGCTCCGTCGTAGAGCGGCGCTTCGGAAAGGCGGTGAGCGTAATCGGCGTTCCACTCGTCGTATTCGGCTTTCGTAAAGCCGAAGTCGCGCACCGCGTCGGCGAGAGGCAACGAAAAATAGGGTAAAATGTCGTCGCATTTTATCCCTTTGCGTCCGAGCGCCGCGTCCAGCGCGCCGAGGAATGCGCCGCGCGTATTTATCAGCGTGCCGTCGATGTCGAACAGTATGTGTTTTAATGCCATGTCCGTCCCCCTTGAAGTGCTTTGTATAATTATATAATAAAATCGTCGGCTTGTCAATCTCTTGCCGCGTTCCCGCGGCGTCCGACCTCTCCCGCGGAGGGAGTTTCGCTTGACTTTTTCCCGCGGAAGGTATATATTCGTGATGTGAACGATAAAGTGTGACACGGAGGTTTATCTTATGTCGGACAACGAAGAAGAAAAGAAAATCGCCGACGGCGAAGAGCCCGCTCCCGCGGAAGACGGGAAGAAGCCCGAAAACGCGGACGGGGAAGCGAAAAACGCACCTGCGGGCGATGAAAGCGATAATGACAAAAGCGATAAGAAGCCGGATAACGATAAAAAACCGGATAACGACGCTTCCCGAAAACTCATATCGGCGCTCGGTTACATAATCTGGATACTGTTCTTCCTGCCGCTCGTCGCATACCCGAACGACGCGGAAGCCAAGCGCCGCGCGAACGAACAGCTCAATATGCTCATCATCGGAGTCGCGGGCAACGTTTTGTTCGGCGTACTCACCGCTATCCTGGCAGGCGGCCCCGCGGGATTGATATTCTTTCTCCTCGTCGCGCTTTTCGACGTGGCGATGCTCGCTCTCGGCGTAGTCGGTATAGTGTATACGGTGACGGATAAGGATACGCCGCTTCCCGTAGTGAGCGCGTTCTCGCTCATAAAATAACGACCGCCGCGCTCGCGGCACAAGGACCACACGATGGAATATATCGCGCTGGACGTGGAAACGCCCAACAGTAAAAACGACGGCATCTGTTCGATAGGCACGGTGCTGATGACGGACGACGGGATAACGGACGAATGGTACACTCTCGTCGATCCCGAGGACATATTCGAGGACTTCAACATCTCCATACACCACATCCGTCCGCGGGACGTGGCGGGCGCGCCTAAATTCGAGGACGTGTGGCGGCGCATCTCGGGATATATCGCAGACCGCGTAGTCATAGCGCATAACGCGGAGTTCGATCTCACCGTCCTTGCGAAAGCGCTGGAAAACAGAAAGCTGACCCGCCCGGACATGCGCTATATCTGTACGGTGAATCTCGGCAAGAAAGTGCATTACTGCGGCTCGAACGTCAAAGGCGACCTCGTGCTGTCCAACTTCGCCCGCACCCTCGGCATAGACCCGGGGAAACACCATAACGCGCTTTGCGACACGCGGGCGTGCGCGGGCATATTCCTGCGCCTGCGCGAGATGTACGAATTTTCCCCCGCGGACTATGTGAAGGATTTCCGTTACCCCAAACCCAAACGCGAATTCCTCCCGTATGGCAGGCGGGGCAGGAAAAACGGAACGCAATGATATGACAAAAGACCGACGGCGATACGTCGGTCTTCGTTTTATCGTTACTTTCCGTTTGCCGCGACAGTCGTTTCGCTCGCGGGAGCGTTTACGTGTCCTCGTTGTACTTGCAGTCGATGTACAGGCGGAACTTCTGCGTGACTTCGCCCGAGAGCAGGTCGTAAGCCAGCTTTACGGACAGCCCGTCCGTTTTTATCTTGCTGCGGACGAGCCTGGGTATGACTTTGAGCGGGATCTCGCCGAACGGCGATTCCACGCCGAAGCTGTGCTCCTTTCCTTCGCTGAGCACGAGGGTATAATCCTCTTCGCCTTCGCGGGCGATGGATACGAGCCCTTCGGACACGCCCACGCGGTAGAACGCTTCGCCGTCGTGGTATCTTATGCTCAGGCTGCTTCCTATGCGATCCACTACGCCCTGCGTCACCAGCACGGGCGCCTCGGTGGCTTTTTCTCTCAATGTTATCGTAGCGGATCTTTCCATACAGCGAATTATACTATATGCGGCGGGATAAGTCAAGCGAGCCGACATGTTTGTGCGCCGACCGTATCCGCATAATTTCGACGGGATGCGTCATAATAGTCCTATGGAAAAAAACGGTATCGTCAGAAAAGTGGACGGGCTGGGCAGGATAGTGATCCCGAGGGAGTTCCGCAAACTGCACAAGATAGCTCTCGGGGATCCCATGGAGATATCCTGTCTGGACAGCGGCGAGATCGTGCTGAGGAAGCTCGATATGACGCTCGCCCTGCGCGAGCTGGCAATGCCCGTACTTCCCGAGCTCGCGCGCGTCGCGGGCGTCGGTATCCTGCTGTGCGGCCGCAGCGAATGGCTGGGCGGCTGCGGGGAGGGGACGGAGCGTTTTTCGGGCGCGCTGCCCGAAGCCGCCGTGCGCGGAATGGAGGAGCGCAAAGGCTTTTGCCTGGATATCTGCGGCGGCGTATACTTCGAGCCGATAGCGGGCGACGCGGACGTGTTCGGCGCGCTTTGCGCATATCCGGCGAACGCGCCCGTCGCGGCTCTGCGCCCCGCGGCGGCGGTGCTCGGCGGAGCGCTGCAGAAGTTCTGACGCTTTACAAAATATTTACAAAAGCGGGTACGTTTTTTGTATAAAGCGGCGGTAAAACGCTTGCCAAACGCCGGGTGTTGTGATATAATCTCTCAAGAAAATATCGTTTGAAAACAATGAGGTGTTAAAATGGAGGCATTACAGATAGCAAGAGTCGTTTTGCTCATCGTCGAGGCGGTCCTCGCGGTGGCTCTTGTGGTCACTATATTCTTCCAGCCCGCGAACACGACGGGCGTCAGCGCGATCGATAATACGGAGACTTATTATACCCGTAACAAGAAGCGTACGACGGAAGGTTTCATGAAAAGAGCGACGGTGGTCATATCCGTACTCATGGCAGTGATAGCGGTCGCTTTCTTTATCACGCTTTGCTTCAATAATCCCCAGGCATAACTGTCCGGGTGATGAGCCGTTTTTGCCGCCTAAGTTAGGAGAGGGCGACGGGGACGGCGGCGCGCGTATCGGGAAACGAACAGCGGGTGGAAAATACCCGCTGTTTTTATGTGATAAAGTCATACAAAGTCAGTCAACTATATATCGGAGAATACGTATGAACAAAAAGAAGAGAAAGTATTCCGAATTCGCCGCGCACGGCAAACATTCGCGCGGCAAGCGCGGCAAACGCGCGGGCGTCATAGTCACCGGCACATACAGAGGTACGGGCAAAGGCTATGCGTTCCTCACGCCGGACGACGGAGGGGAAGATCTGTTCATCCCCGGCTTCGCTCTCGGCGGCGCGCTCAACGGCGACAAAGTGAGCGCGGAAGTCTTTACCGAGGGCGGCAAGTCGGAAGCGCACGTTCTCGAAGTATTGCAGCAGACCACGGTATACGTGGTCGGCACTTATGCCGTGGGCAACAGCGGCAGCGAGGTCATCGTGCCGGACGACGGCAAGACCTGCAAACTCTTCGTCATCGAAAGCATAGCCGACGGTTGCCGCAAGCCCAAGGAAGGCAGTAAGGTCGTCGGTCTTCCGCTCGAACGCGACGGGGACATCCTGTACGGCGAACTCGTGGAGGTCATAGGCGACCCGGGCGCGAAGAACACGGATCTGCTTTCTGTCGCGCGCACGTTCGGTCTTGACGACAGGTTCCCGCCCGAAGTACAGGCTGCGGTGCACCGCGTTCCCATGACATTGAGTAAAAAAGAGATAAGCGGCAGAGAGGATTTCCGCGGCGATCCCATCGTAACGGTGGACGCCCCCGACGCGAAAGACCTCGACGACGCCATATGTGTAAAGCGCCGCGGCAACGAATACGTTCTCTACGTGCATATCGCGGACGTTTCCTATTACGTCAAAGAGCGTTCGCCCATCGATCGCGAAGCCCTTAAACGCGGTACGAGCGTCTATTTCCCCGGCTGCGTGTTTCCCATGCTGCCGACGGAGCTTTCCAACGGTATATGCTCGCTCAATCCCGGTCAGGACCGCCTTACGCTCTCCTGCGTGATAAATATCGACAAGCGCGGCAGGATGTCCGCGTCCAGGATAGTCAAGGGCGTGATAAAGACGATAAAGCGCATGGATTACGATACCGTCGCGGCTATCGTCGAAGGCGACGAAAAGGCGAGGGAAGAGAACGCCGACGTGTGCGAGATGCTGGATACGGCAAAAGAGCTTGCCGACATACTCCACGGGCTGCGCATGCGCAAGGGGAGCATCGAGTTCGATATCCCCGAACCCAAACTCACGCTGGACGAAAACGGTGTGTGCACGAACGTCGAGCTTTACGAGCATAAGGTGAGCCACATGATGATAGAGGAGTTCATGCTCGCCGCGAACGAAACGGTGGCGGAGACTTTCGACAGCCTCAAAGTGCCCTTCGTTTATCGTGTGCACGAAGCTCCGCCCGAAGATAAGCGCAGCGCCTTTATCGATTACCTCGCGACCCTCGGACTGAAGTTCGACGGCAAAGAGCCCCATGAATACGCGGATCTTCTCGAGAAGGTCAAGGGCACGCCGGACGAGCGCGCGGTCTCGCGCACCGCTCTCAGGGCGATGTCCAAAGCCAAGTATTCGACGAAGGATCTCGGACATTTCGGTCTCGCTCTCAAGCATTACTGTCACTTCACTTCGCCCATACGACGCTATCCCGACCTACAGGATCACCGCCTCATAACCGAATTTATCGCCCGCAGCGGCAAGGGCATGAAGCGTTACGGTCCGATAGCGGAGGAGGCCGCTTCCCGCAGTTCCGCACGCGAGCAGATCGCCCTTTCCGCCGAACGCCGTATAACGGACATCAAAAAAGCGGAGTTCATGAAGGCGCATATAGGCGAGGAGTTCGAAGGCAATGTGTCCTCGGTCACCGAGTGGGGCGCGTTCGTCGAACTGCCAAATTGCGTGGAAGGTCTTATCCGCAAGGAGTCGATGGGCGCCGATCCCGTGTATGACGAAAAGCGCCGCATCATTATGTGCGAGGGCGAGATGTGGAACATAGGCAAGCCCGTGCGCGTCGTATGCTTTGCGGTAGAAAACGGCAAGGTGGATTTCGTCCTCGCCGCGAGGAAAAACGATACCGCCGCCGAAGAGAAGAGCGGGGAAGAGCCTCCCGCGGAAAAGAAGCCCCGCGCGAAAAAACGTGCGGACAAAACCGAATGATTCTTACCCGTGCCGAACACATTTATCGGATAACATCACGGGTGATGCACGAGGAATGTCACACATCACAGTACAGAAGATACGCTAAACGAACGTTTATGATCGCGGGCGGAGCAGCATTAAGAGCGGCTCCGCTCGTTTTCCGCGATCGTGCGCTCCGCGGCGGCAAATGCCGTCCGCGGAGCGCATTTTTCGTCCACCCGTGACCACAAACGATATTTGAAACAACCGTTCTATGTTATTTTAAAAATACCGCCGTTTATTCCGGAAAGTGCCCCGAGTGGTCAGAAATATTAGAACATACGTTATAAAAATACCCTTCTGTGGTCACGACCCCCGTGTTTTGTGGCGCCTTGTGGTCACAGATAAAAATTTTTTGGAGAAAAATGGTCAAAAGGGGTTGACAGTGGTCAGCATATATGTTATTATATGCGTGTCAGTAATATTAAAGGAGGTTTCGGACGTGTTCTTATCCGGGAGATACAATCACCAGGTAGACGACAAGGGAAGGATCAGGATCCCCGCGAAGTTCAAGGACGCGCTCGGAAGCAATCCTTACATGACCGTAGGTCAGAACCGTTGCCTGTACATATTCTCCCGCGAAGAAGCGGAACGCATCCTCGGCGAGAGGTTCGGCGAAGTGGACGGTTTCACCAAAGACGGGCGCCTCAGCGCGATGAGAAAGATATTCTCGCGCGGCACGTTCCTCGAAGAGGACAAGCAGGGCAGACTGACTGTTCCTTCCTGGCTCATCGAATACAGCGGTATAAAGAAAAATGTCGTCAGCATCGGCATGAACAACCGCGTGGAGCTTTGGGACGAAGAGACCTGGAACAAATACGACGCAGCCGAAGACGCCGATTCGCTGTTCGGAGAGGATTGATGGACGAGACGTTCTATCATACTCCGGTGATGCTCGGCGAAGTGCTTTCTTTCCTTCGGGTGACTGAGGGCGGAACGTATTTCGACGGGACTTTGGGCGGCGGCGGACATTCGCTCGCGATAATGAAGGCGGGCGGCAGAGTGATCGCTACGGATCTTGACGCGGACGCGATCGAATACGCGGGAGAGCGTTTCATCCGCGAAGGGATGGACGGGAAGTTCACTCTCGTGCGCAGCAACTTCAAAAGATTTTCCGAAGTGACGGACGAGCTGGGGATAAGAGAGATAGACGGAGCGCTTCTCGATCTCGGGGTATCGTCCAGACAATTCGACGACGGGGTCAGGGGTTTTTCATACAGGTACGATGCGGAGCTCGACATGCGTATGGACAAGCGCGGAGAGCTCACCGCAGAAGACATAGTGAACGATTATCCGGCGGGGGAGCTCGTAAAGCTGCTTTACCGTTACGGAGAAGAGAACTGCGCAAAACGCATCGTTTCGGCGATAGAACGCGAGCGCAGGACGCACAGGATAAAAACGACGGGCGAGCTTGCTTCGCTCATAGAGCGCAGTGTACCGTACCGCAAGGGCGGTCATCCCGCGAAAAAGACCTTTCAGGCGCTCAGGATAGAAGTCAACGGCGAGCTGGACGGGCTGGAAAAAGCGGTGGACGACATAGTCTCAAAGCTCAGACCGGGCGGCAGGATATGCGTCATCACCTTCCACTCGCTGGAAGACAGGATAATAAAGAACGAACTCAGGCTCCTCGCCACCGACTGTATCTGCGACAGATCCGTTCCGGTGTGCGTATGCGGGCATAAAGCTTCGGTAAAGCTATTCAAACCCGTAAGGGCGGGGGAAGAGGAGCTGAAAGCGAACAACAGGAGCCGTAGCGCTACGCTGCGCGCGGCGGAAAAACTTTAAGCGAATAATCATCAAGGCAGGGAAATAAAATGGTAACAAGCAGACGTCAGATCGATCGTGAAGAGGACAGGTACGGCGGTTACGAACAGGAAGCGCCCGTATCGACGGAGGAGACCGCGCGCCGCACGGTAAGCGACAGCGTGCGCAGAGTCTCGTTTGCTGCGACGGAAGAGCCTCGGCAGACGGTCGAGAACGTTCGTCCCGCCTCGGTGGTAAGACCTGCGCAGCCCCGCCGCGAAAGAGGGTACGACAGAACGATAGCTCCGTCGAGACCGTCGCGCTATTCGGAAGTCATGCCCGAGGTGCGCCGCAAGGATGAGCCGGTAGCCATCGTCCGCGAGCAGAAGCTCACCGCGGGAACGAAGCGTATGCTCATCGTGTATCTCTCCCTCGTGCTGGCGATAGTTACCGCCATCATCATCACCGGAGTGGTCGCGAGCGGCATGCGTTCGGACATATCCGCGCTCGAAGCTGATGTGGACACTCAGGTAGCCGCGCTTGCGGATATCGAGAGCGGTATGAGCGCCGCGCGCGAAGAAGCCGTCGTCTGGGCGGGCGAGAACATGACTCTTCCCGACAATACGAATACTTTCGAAGAGCTTGTGCCGGGCGCCGACGCCGATACTTCGGACAGGGTGTTCGACAGCATAAGGGATTGGGTAAATTCGGTATTCGGAGGCTGATCCGCATAACTTGCAAACAAAAACAGGTATAACGAAAACACAAAAGAGGTTATTGGCGATATTCGTTTCGATAACCTTTTTATTTTGCCTTCTTTTCGTGCGGCTGATATTCATTCAGCTCGTGAGCGGAGGTAAATTGACTCAGCGGGCAGCAGAGCAGTGGTACCGCGATCTTCCGCTGTCCGCTCCGCGCGGGAACATCTATGCGAGCGGCGGCGAGCTGCTCGCGGGGAACGTAAAGGCGTACGACGTGTATGCCCGTCCCAATGCGGTGACCGAAAAGGCGCGTGCGGCGGAAACGCTGTCGGACGCTCTCGGTATGAGCCTTGCCGCGGCGGAGGAAAAGCTGAGCGAGCGGCGCAGCGAAGTCACGCTTGCCAGGCGCGTATCGCCCGAAGTCGCCGAGAGCATAGACGGAGCCGGGCTTGCCGGCATATACTGCGTCGCGACGTATAAGCGCAGCTATCCTTACGGCAGCACGCTTTCCAAGGTCATAGGGTTCACCAACGTGGACGGCGACGGGCAGAACGGGCTCGAGGGGTATTACGACAGATATCTTTCGGGAACGGACGGCTATCTTTATGCGGAAGCGGACATCGCGGGCAGAGAGACGGACGGCGATACGCGTTATGTTCCCGCGGTAGCCGGCTGCGATCTCGAGCTGACGATTGACGCGGATATCCAGTCTTACGCCGAAAGCGCCGTCATGGCGGCTCATGCCGAGTGGCAGGCGAAGTCCTGTTCCGCGATAGTTACGGACGTGCGCACGGGCGGGATAAAGGCGCTCGCGTCGTACCCGTCTTACGACCTCAACGACGTACCGAGGAACGATATCGAGCTTCTTAACCTGTTATCCAAAAACACTTTGATAACGGACGTGTACGAACCGGGTTCGACGTTCAAGATCTTCACGACGGCTGCGGCTCTCGAAGCGGGAGTTGTAGGCGAAAACAGCCGTTTTTACTGCGGCGGCAGCCGCACGGTAGACGGCACCCGCGTGCGCTGCTGGCGCACGGCAGGACACGGCTCGCAGGATCTCGCCGAGGGCGTCAAAAACAGCTGCAACTGCGTGTTCATGGATCTCGCGCTGTCACTCGGAACATCGCGTTTTTACGAAGCTATAGAAGCGTTCGGGTTCGGAAGCAAGACGAATGTGGATTTCTTCGGCGAGAGCGCGGGCATAGTGATGAAGAAGGAAAACGTCAAGAACGTCGATCTCGCGCGCATAGGCTTCGGTCAGGCGATAGCCGTCACGCCGCTGCAGCTCATAACCGCGGTGGGAGCGGCGGTCAACGGCGGCACTCTGTACGAGCCGTACTTTCTTTCCGAAGTGCGTTCCGCGGAAGGCGACGTCGTGTACGAACACGCTCCCAAGGCGGTCGGTCGTCCGATAACGGAGCAGACGAGCGCGAAGCTGCGCGAACTGCTCGTGGGCGTCGTCGAAGAGGGCGGAGGCTCGCGCGCGGCGGTAGACGGTATAAAGATAGGCGGCAAGACGGGCACGGCGCAGAAGTACGAGAACGGAGCTATCGCAAGCGGCAAGTATGTGTCGTCATTCGTGGGCTTCGCTCCCGCGGACGATCCGAAGTATGCGGTACTTTTCATCGTAGACGAACCGTCCGGCTATACCTATTACGGTTCGCTGACCGCCGCGCCGTATGCGGGCAGGATATTCTCGCGTATAGCCGACGGAGAAAATTGGCGGAGGGCGGATGCGGAAGATAAAGTGTATATTACTATGCCGGACGTAGTAGGCACGGATCAGGCGGCGGCGGTCGCGGAGCTGGAGAACGCCGGTCTTGTCGTGGAAACGGTCGGCAGCGGGAAGGTGGTATCCACAACGCCGGCGGCAGGCGAGCACGTGGCGGTAGGCGACGTGGTCCTGGCGCGCTGCGAGGACAGCACATAGAGCGGCTTACGAAATATGACTGTTTTTGCTTATCGCAAACATATCGGCTGCGGATGTATTATAATGGAAGTCCAAAGGGGGTCATCCGATCTGCGATGCTGATAAACGAATTATTGAATGTGGATGCGGACATCGATGTCCGCGGGATAGGATACGGCGACGTCTGTCGCGAAAAGGACTTGTATTTCTGCCTGCACAGCGGAGACAGGCTGAAAGCGGACATAATATTCGCCGAGAGCCACGGCGCGGCGGCTATAGTGTGCCCGTCGGGCGCCGCGGAGGATTTCCGCCATATCCCGTCCGACGACGTGCGCCGCGATCTCGCGCTCGCCTCCGCCGAGTTTTACGGCAGACCCGCCGACAGGCTCACGATGATAGGCGTCACGGGCACGAACGGCAAGACAACCGTCACTCACATCATAGAGAGCATACTTCGCGAAGCGGGCGTGCGCACGGGCATCATAGGTACGAACGGCGCGCGCTGCGGCGATAAGAGCTATCCGTGTTCGCTCACGACTCCCGATCCGCCCGAACTGCATAAAACACTGCACGATATGTCCGAAGACGGCGCGGAAGCCGTAGTCATGGAGGTGTCCGCCCATGCTCTCGCGCTCAAAAAAACGGAAGGCATACGCTTCGCCGTTTCGGCGTTTACCAATCTCACGCGCGATCACCTCGACTTTTTCCGCAGCATGGAAGAGTACCGCAACGCCAAGCTCTCGCTGTTCGAGCCTTCGCATACGCATATAGGCGTCGTGAACGTGGACGACGAAACGGGCATGCGCATATATCGCAATGCGGGCATACCCGTAGTCACTTACGGCTGTGACAATCCGAGCGACGTATTCGCCATAGACTACGCTTCGAGCGACGGCGGCTGCACTTTCGTCGCCAATCTCATGGACGATGTCACCGAAATGGAGTACTGCGCTCCCGGGCGGTACAATATGAGCAACGTGCTGTGCGCGGCTGCGGTGGCAAAGGTGCTCGGTACGGAGACGGACGTCATCGCGCGCGGAGTGAAGAACGTCCGTCGGGTGAGCGGCAGATTCGAGGTGATAAAAGGCAAGGGCAAACGAGTCGTCATCGATTACGCTCATACGCCTGACGGACTGGAAAAACTGCTTCGTACCGCTCGCGAAATAACGGAAGGCAAGGTGATCGCGGTGTTCGGCTGCGGCGGCGAACGCGACCGCGGCAAACGCGCGGCGATGGGGGAGATAGCCGACGAGCTTTCCGATTTTGCCGTAGTGACGAGCGACAATCCGCGCGGCGAACCGCCGGAAAAGATCATCGGGCAGATAGAGGAAGGCATGCGCGGCAGCGCGCATATAGCGGAAGCGGACAGGCGCAAGGGCATAGAGTGTGCGCTCGACATGTGCCGCGAGGGCGATACCGTCGTCATCGCGGGCAAGGGACACGAGGACACTCAGGAGATATGCGGTGTGAAGCGTCACTTTTCGGACGCCGAAACGGTGAGGGAACTGCTGAAATGATAAGGGTAGCGATAGGTTACGTTCTCTCTCTGGCGCTTTGCACCGCGCTCATGCCTCTCGTCATCTCGCGGCTCAGTCGGTCGCATGCCGGTCAGCCCATCCTCGGCTATGTGGAAAACCATAAGGGGAAAAGCGGCACGCCCACGATGGGCGGCTGCGGGTTCCTTATCGCGGCGGCGCTGCCTTACGCCTTCCTCGTGCGCGGAGACATTTCCGAGTCGCTCGTTTGCCTGATCGTTGCCGCGGGTTACGGCACGATAGGATTTATCGACGACGGCATAAAGGTAAGCAGCGGCGAGAACAAAGGTCTTTCCGCGGGCTGGAAACTGCTGTTGCAGCTGCTCGTGGCGTGCGCCGTATCGGCATATGCGTTTTTCGGCAGAGCGGACGGGGGCGTGATAAACCTTCCGTTTACGGACAAGCCCGTCGACCTGTCCTATTTCGCATTGCCGTATTATGTGTTCGTGTTCCTCGCTTTTACCAATTCGGTGAATCTCACCGACGGGCTGGACGGGCTTGCCGCGGGAGTGACCGAGGTGTTCCTGTTCTGCTTTGCCGCGCTGCTTTTCGTGTGCTCTTCGATGTCGCCGACGGAGGGCGAACTTAACGAACTGCTGCTCATATTGTGCTTTGCCGGAGCACTTGCGGGGTTTTTGTGCTACAACAGATTTCCTGCCAAAGTATTTATGGGCGATACGGGCTCGCTGTCTCTCGGCGGACTGCTCGCTTCGCTTTCCGTGCTCACGGGGCGGGGATTGTCGGCGGCGGTGATCGGCGTCATGTACGTCGCGAGCGCGCTCTCCGTCATCGTGCAGGTGGCGTGTTATAAACTCACTAAAAAACGCGTGTTCCTTATGGCTCCGCTCCATCATCATTTCGAGCGGCGCGGCGTGCACGAGAACCGCATAGTCGCGGCGTATACCGCGGTGACCTCTGTGGCGGGCGTGACTACGGTGGCTCTCACGGCGTTCTTCGTCTGAAGCGCATACGGCAAAGCGGCGGTTCATATAATGCGGTATGGACTGCAAAGGGAAGAGAGTGCTCGTCATGGGACGCGGCGTGAGCGGCAGCGGAGCCGCCCGCGTGTATTCCGCTCTCGGGGCGGAAGCAGAGGTGCGCACGGGCAGGCGCGGTCTGAGGGCGGATGACGATTTCGATATAGTCGTCGTCAGCCCGGGACTGCCGCCCGATCATCCGATATTCGGCGACGCGGCAAAGAAAAACATAAGTATTATGTCCGACATAGCACTCGGAGCGGAGCTGTGTACCGCTCCCGTCATCGGCGTGACGGGCACCAACGGCAAGACTACGACGGTCGGTATGCTGGGCGAGATATACCGCGAAGCGGGCATAAAGGCGTCGGTATGCGGCAACATAGGCAGATCGTTCGCCGAAGAGGCGTACGGCGGAGGTTTCGACAGAGCGATCCTCGAACTGTCCAGTTTTCAGCTGCTGCACGCGTCGCCTTTGAGGTGCCATATAGCGTGTATCCTAAACATAACGCCCGACCATCTCGACTATCACGGTACGTTCTCCGCATACCGCGCGGCAAAGCTGAAGATAGCCGACGGGCAGACGCCGTCCGACTACCTTCTCGCGCCCGCCGATCTCGACATTGCGGGGATAAGCGGCAAGCCCGAAGTGCTGCGCGCCGGGACCGATTTTTATGCGGACGAATATCTCGTCGTGGCGGGCAAAAAGATCATGCCCGTCGGTACGCTCGCGGCTAAGGGTAAACACAATACGGACAACGCATTGTTCGCCGCCGCGGCGGCGTACGCCGACGGCGTGGACGAAGACGCGATAGCTTCCGCTCTCGCGCGCTTCCGCACGGGCGCGCACAGGATAAGCGAAGTCGGAGAGATAAACGGCACGGTATTTTACGACGATTCCAAAGGCACCAATCCCGCGGCTACGCTTGCCGCGGCAAGGTGCATGAACGGCCGCACCGCGCTCATCGCGGGAGGCAGCGACAAGGACTGCGATTTCACCGATATGTTCGCTTCGCTGCCCGCAAACGTAGAGGGGATATTCCTCACGGGCGCGAATGCGGAAAAAATGGCAGCGGCTGCGCGCGCCGCGGGAAGGAAAGCGACGGTCTTCGACGGCTTGCGCGAATGCGTGGAGCGGTGTGGGCGCGGGGAGTACGACAGCGTGCTGTTCTCTCCCGCCTCCGCGAGTTTCGACAGGTACAACGGTTATGCGGAAAGAGGCATGGCTTTCGGACGCGAGGTCTCTCGCTTCGTTTCCGGAGCGGACGGAAAGACTGAATAGCATAGATATCCCGCTCGCCGTAGTGACGGTCGTGATGCTCGCTTTCGGCGCGGTGATGGTATACTCCGCGTCGTCTTACAATGCGGAGATGTATTACGGCGGCAGGTATTTTTTCCTGTTCAAACAGCTCGCGGGCATAGGCGGGGGCATAGCGGCGATGGTCGTGATGACGATCGTAGACTACCGCCGCCTGCATAGGCTGCGTTTCGTAGTCCTCGGCATAAGCGCGTTGCTGCTCGGGCTCGTGCTGATACCCGGCATAGGAATGGAGAATTACGGCGCGCGCCGCTGGCTGGACCTCGGCTTTATCACGCTGCAATCGAGCGAGATCGCCAAAGTGGGGTTCGTGATATACGCCGCCGCATACATGGCGAAAAATCACGAAAAAATGACGACGGTAAGAGGCTGGCTGCCTCTCGCCGCCGTCGGCGGAGCGCTGTGCGCGCTCATAATGCTTGAACCGAGCATGTCCGTCACGATGTGTCTTGCGCTCGTGATGATGACTATGCTCGTCATGGGCGGCATGCGTCTGCCGCACTTGCTGCTCATATTGCTGCCGCTCGTCGCGGCTGCCGTCGTGCTCATCCTCGTCGAACCGTACCGTTTTTCGCGGCTCATGGCGTTTCTGGATCCGTGGTCGTCGCCGCTCGAAGAGGGATACCAGCTCCTGCAATCGTATTACGGGCTCGGCGCGGGAGGACTATTCGGTGTCGGATTGTTCAACTCGCGGCAGAAGTATCTCTTCCTGCCGTTTGCCGAGAGCGACTTCATCTTTTCGGTGATAGGGGAAGAGCTGGGGCTTATCGGCTGTACGGCGGTCATGTGCGCGTTCTGCTTCATGATATACCGCCTCGTGCGCATAGCGAAAAACGCCGCCGACCGCTTCGGGTGTTACCTTTCCGGCGGTATGGCGGCGCTCATCGGCATCCAGGTGCTCATAAACATCGCGGTGGTCTGCGGCTGTATCCCGCCTACAGGCATCCCGCTGCCCTTTGTCAGTTCGGGCTCAAGCGCCCTTGTCGTTTTTTGCGGAGGTATCGGCGTCTGCCAGTCCGTCCGCATCCGTACTCACGTTTCCGTCCGCGCTCTGCTCCGTTGAAGCGGGCGCGGTCGTTTCCGCGTGAGCGGCAGCCGGCTCCGTCCTGCGCTTTTTGTTTTCGAGGAGCACGCCCGTCATCAGCTTGTCGAAATTTTTGCTCGACAGCAGCGCGAGCGATACCGCAAAGGCGATAAGACAGTCGATTATGCAGAAAGAGTTATATCCGAGGCTGTAACCGAGCACGAATCCCGCGGGGGCGGGCGAGTACCACATATCCCAGAACAGTATGCCCGAGAGCACGTGGCTCACGTATCTGACCACGAGATACGCCGCCATACCTATGTAAAAACCGCAGTTGGAAACAAGTGCGAATTTTTTGCTGCCCGTCGCGGCTTTACGCTTTTTCGTGACCCATGCGAAGGCTCCGGTGAGAGAGAGCGCCATATACGGTATGACGTAATCCAGCAGCATGCTCCAGGGGCTGACGATATACGGTCCCTGAGTGAGCTGGAGCAGCATGAATACCGTCGTCACTATAAGTCCTTTGCGGAAGCCGAAATAGTAGCAGTATACGGCTACCGGCAGTATGGACGCGAAAGTAACGGTGCCGCCGAGATTGAGGCTTATGCCGAACAGCGAAAGCACGTAAGACATCGCCAGGCATACCGCGCCGTAAACGAGGTCTTTGGTCGTGAACGTGAACGGCACGCCCGTCTTTTTCGCGGAAACGACCGAGTAAACGACCGTAGGCACTGCGACGAGGATAACGACGACGATAAGGAATACCGCTATCGACCAGCCTGCTGCGGTAACTCCCGAGAAATCGAATCCGGCATGCGTGAAGTCCGGATCCAGCTCGATGGACGGGAGTTCGGATTCGCTGCTCGGCATAACGAACGAGCCGAGGCGCGAAAACAACGATGAGAACATTTTATTCTCCTCCGGGAAAAACAAAAAGCCTTCTTCCGAAGGGAAGAAGGTCTGATCGCATTTGAAAACGGATTTACGATCCCTGCTTTCCCTACGCGGGTACTGACCCACAGGTTCAAAGGGACTTTTACCGTGCGGTAAATTCTCAGCTGCGCAATGGCGGC
>DXHS01000074.1 GCA_019113275.1 Candidatus Protoclostridium stercorigallinarum | reverse complement strand
GCACGTCCGCGCCTATCTCGGCGGCGCGAAGAGCAGCTCCGGTATCCGTGGAGAAATACGGGTTGCCAGTGCCGCAGGCGAGCAGCACGATGCGTCCCATCTCGAAATGGCGGAGCGCCTTTCTGAGGATGAACGGCTCCGCTACGGACGGTATGGAAAGCGCCGTCTGCAGGCGCGAAGGAATGTTCTTCTTCTCTATCGCGTCCTGGAGCGCGAGACCGTTCATTATCGTCGCCAGCATGCCCATGTGGTCCGCGGTCACGCGGTCCATATTGATGCCCTGCCTGCCCCGCCAGAAGTTGCCGCCGCCCATGGCGACAGCCACTTCCACTCCGCGGTTGTGTATCTCTATTATCTGATCGACGACATGATCCACCATTGCCGGATCTATGCCCATCCCGTTCTCTCCGCCGAGAGCTTCGCCGCTTATCTTCAACAGCACTCTTTTATACATCTGCTCTGATCTCTCCTTAGATAGTTCCCTTTTTAAGAAAAAGGAACACCGAAGCGTTCCTTTTTTGTTTTTTATTTGCCGGACATCTTCGCGACTTCCTCGGCAAGGTTATCCGTCTTCTTTTCGAGACCTTCTCCCATGACGAGTCTGACGAATCTCACGAGTCTGATGTTCATGCCCGCGGACTTGGATACGTTCGCGACCAGCTGAGCCACCGTTATCGAAGAATCCTTTGCGAAAGGCTGCTCGATAAGGCATATCTCTTTAAGGCTCTTCTGAAGTCTGCCGGAAAGCATCTTTTCGAGGATGGCGTCGGGCTTGTTCGCGTTCTTGGGATCGTTCTTCGCCTGAGCGAGAAGGATCGCCTTTTCCTTAGCCACATATTCCTCGGGCACTTCGCTCTCGTAAATATACGAAGGCGAGAACGCCGCGATGTGCATCGCGATATCGTGAGCCATTGTCTTTACTTCGTCGGTAGCGGGCTTATCCGTCTCGACTTCGAGCATGACGCCTATCTTGCCGCCGTTGTGGAGATATATCTCTTCCACGCCGTTGCCCGCAAGCGCGAACTTCTCGAAGCGGCGCGCCGTGATCTTCTCGCCGCACTTGGACGTCTCGCTGTTCATGAGCTCGGTGAGCGTCATGCCGTCGACTTTGCACTCCAGCCACGCTTCCGTGCTCGCGGGATCGTTGTCCGCGACCGCCTTGGCGGCTTTTGCAACGAGCGCGCGGAAACCGTCGGTGTTCGCGACGAAGTCCGTCTCGCAGTTGAGCTCCGCGAGAACGCCCGTCTTGTCGTCGGTATAACCGCCGATAAGACCCTCGCTCGCGATGCGGCTCGCCTTCTTGGCGGCGATGCTCACGCCTATCTCTCTGAGATATTCGATAGCCTTCTCTCTGTCTCCGTCCGTGTGGACGAGAGCTTTTTTGCAATCCATCATGCCGGCGCCCGTGATCTCACGAAGCTCCGCCACGTCCTTAGCCGTAAAACTCATATAAAGTATAACCTCCGTTATTCTGCAGCGGCAACGGTCTCTTCCGCAGCAGCGCGGGCAGCCGCCTCACGCTTCTCGGCAAGAGCTTCCTCGCCCTCTCTCGCTTCGATGACCGCGTCCGCCATGGCGCTCGCGATGAGCTTGATGGCGCGGATGGCGTCGTCGTTGCTGGGGATAACGTAATCCACCATATCGGGATCGCAGTTGGTATCCACCATGCTGACGATGGGGATGCCGAGCGAACGGGCTTCGCTTATCGCGATGTGCTCCTTCTTGGGGTCGACCACGAACAGAGCGCCCGGAAGAGTGCGCATCTCCTTGATGCCGCCGAGGTTGGCTTCCAGCTTATCTCTCGTCTGGACGAGTTTGAGCACTTCCTTCTTGGGAAGAAGAGAGAACTCGTTCATGCTCTCCATCTGATTGATGCGGTTGAGCTTCTCGATGCTCTGACGGATGGTCGTGAAGTTGGTGAGCGTGCCGCCCAGCCAACGCTCGGTAATGTAATACATACCGCAGCGCTGAGCTTCCGTCGCGATAGCGTCCTGAGCCTGCTTCTTCGTTCCCACGAAAAGCACGGACTTGCCGCCGCTCACTACGCTCTTGATGAATGCGTACGCCTCGTCGATAAGTCCGACGGTCTTTTCGAGGTTGATGATATGGATATCGTTCCTCGCGGTGTAGATGTACTTCTTCATCTTGGGATTCCACTTTCTCGTCGCGTGACCGAAGTGGACGCCCGCTTCCAGCAGCTGTTTCATCGAAACAACATTAGCCATTTTGTCCTCCTGTTTTCCTCCCCGCGCGTTTGGTTTTACCCCGTAATCGGCTCGGAGCCGCACAGTAAGGGCGCGCACGGGTGCGTATTCAAACGTATGAATTATATCATAACGAAAAAGGAAAATCAACCGATTTGACGCATGTTTTCATGCCTTTTATCGGCGTTTTCCTCAGTCGGCGGATATTGCCGCGTTATTTGTCCTCTTTCTCGTCGCAGGGAGCTCCGCAACCTGCGCAATCGCCGTCGCATTCCTCGTCCGCCGACGCGCGGAGATACTCCTCGAACACCGCTTCCTGAACGGCTTCGTCCTCTACGGGGTAGAAATAATCCTCTTCCTCGTCCCCTTCGCCGCCCGCTTCGCCTTCGCCTATACGGAAAATGAGCACTTCGTCCTCGGCGATACCTTCGATCTCCTCGGCGGGCTGAAGAAGAGCGTAAAGCTCGCCTTCGTATTCCACTACCGCGACTTCGTAGAAGTCCATCGGGTTGTTGTCCTCGTCGAAGAGAGTGATGACCTCTTCGTCGTCGATGATCTGCACCTTGTCGTCTGCCATATGTTATGTTCTCCTCGCCTTCGCGGCGTTCATATAGTCGGAAAGTATTATCTGAGCGGACAGCTTGTCCGTATACTTTTTCATGTCGCGTTTCTTCACTCCGCCCTCGGCAAGATATCCTTCCGCCTGAACGGTGGTGAGACGCTCGTCGGCATACTCGACGGGAAGCCCCGTGACTTTGGCGAGCACTCTGCCGAAAGCGCGCGTTTTGGAAGCGCGCTCCCCCTCGTTGCCGTCCGGCATGAGCGGTAGTCCGACGACGATAAGTTTTACGCCGTCGCGCTCCGCTATCTCCGCCGCCACGGATATCGCTTCGCGCATGCTTCCGACGCGCACCGTATCCAGCGGATACGCGAGTATCTCCTCGCTGTCGCACTCCGCGAAACCGACATACCTGTCGCCGTAATCTATCCCCAGCATTTTCATTTGTAATATCATAACATATCCGCGGGAGATTGTAAACCGAAAAGAGGCAAAAGTTTTCCGCAAACGAAAAAAGCGGTATGACCGCTTCCTCCCTCTTATTTCGGTAAAAGTATCCATCCTGCGGTCTCTTCCTTCGTTGCGGTCGGTCACCTCAACCAAAAGTATACCGCAGGAGGATTTGTCTCGTATCTTAAAGATTTTAATTCCGCCGCTTTAAGCGGCGGTTTATTTATGCTTAAGCTAAAAACCAAGCAAGGTCTTCCTCACTCGGCTCAAAATTCGTTTCCATATGTGTTTTAAGCGACGATTTTACGGACCCGGGAAATATTTATTCCCTATAAATTGCATCGACAATGAGAGTAGCCATGGCAGTAATTTCTTCGGCGCAATTATCTTCCAGCCATTTGATTGAAATATTGTATAGCATCCCGGCATAGAGATACGGCAGATATCTGTTTTTATCGGGATTGTCGCGTTCAAATGTCTTTACAAAATTTTGATTGAGAAAGTCAAGATATAAGTCGCACAGATGTGCTTTTTTTAGCAGCCTGAATGGTTCTATATTGTCCTTAAACATTGTTAAAACATCTGTCACGACTTTTATATAATCTTCTCTGCAACGGGGATAAAAATGCTGTTTGAATACAAACTCCCGTGTGTGATGCTGAAAGTAATATATAATGACTTCTTCTTTACTTTTGAAATAACGATAAAAAGTTGCCCTTCCTACACCGGCTTTTTCAACAATGTCTTTTACCGTGATCTTTTCATACGTATATTCGTTCATCAACTTAAAGAGCGCCGTTACGATATAATGCTTTGTATATTCTTCCGGTGCGTATTCCACGATACAAAACCTCCTATACTGTCTCATTTGCGCGGACACTTTTTGATATAATGTCTAATCGGCATTTCAGGCGGTTGATTTTTGCCGCCTTTTATTATATGATACACTTGTCTCACGGAAAAGTCAACCGAAACGCGCGACGGGCGACATTCGCAAGACAAATCAAGTAATCAAAGGAGATATGTTTCAAATGCAGGACAAAGATTTTGTGTCTTATGAATATAAGACGGTCAATTTCAAAACGAAAGACCAAACAAAAGCAATGGATATGTACGAAGCGTTCGGGTGGGAAATCACGGGAACAACGCCTACGGTCATCGGCGACGTAACAATATCGCTCAAACGCGACAGAAAACAAAAGCATAAGCAGGAACTTACGAAACTGGAACGGCAGGCGGAAGATACGTTTGAAGCGATAAACCGACTGCAACAGTCAAAAACAATGGGAGCAAATATTTTTGCCTATATTTTCGGTGTTTTTGCAACGCTTGTACTCGGCGGAGGTATGTGCCTTGTAATGCTGATTGAGAACAGCATTCCTGCACTTATCGGCGGCATCGTTCTCGGCGTAATCGGGCTTGCGTTATGCGGAGTAAATTATTTTATCTATAAAAAAATCGTCGCAAAGAGAATAAAACAGGTTTTGCCCGTGATTGATCAGACGGAAGAAAAACTTGCAAACATTCTCGAAAAAGGAAACGATCTGCTTCGCGCAGATTTAATCTGATAAGTAATTTATGATGAACGTTCACGGCTTATAAAGTATAATGTCCAAAGGAAGCCCGACAAATGAGTAATTTATTCCGCAAATATACAGAATTATCATTCGAACAGAAGATGATAGTGAAAACGATTTTAAGTTTATGCTGTTCTGCAATTCTTTCAAGCGGAAAACTCGTTATCGGGCTTTTTATAGACTATATTCTTTGCATAATAGCCGTTTATACCTTTGTCATATTACTTGCAAAATTAGTGTGTATTATCGGTTTAATAAAGCGGAAGCGCGATTTTAAGAGATACAACCTTATAGCCGCAATCTTTTTGTTTTTGTCGGGTATATTTTATAATGGCTATATGTGTAAATTCATTTTATCGGGGCATACGGTCAAAGAATATAGTATTGTTTATGTATATTTATTTGCCCTTATATCCTTTTCCGAATTTGGCTTTGCGATAGCGGGTATCTTGCAGGTTAAGGATAAAGGGCTTTTGTTTCGGGACATAAAGATAATAAATTTATGTATTGCGTTGATAGCCATATTGACAACGCAAACGACAATACTTGACTATAATTCGGCAACGAAAACTGTAAATACCGACATTTTTAATGCTTACACCGGCATAGGCGTCAGCGGATTTATTGCTTTGTGTTCAATATACATTTTGATTGCGCCTAAAATCAATGTTACTGGAAAGGAACATAATGTTTTCTTTCTGCAAGCGGAAGAAAAGAACGCTCTTATCAATCTGAACAATGATACAGTCGAAATATCTTTATGCCGAAGTTTTATCTATGGCTCTTATGTTTATCGGGCAAAAATAGAGGGAAAACAAATTGACGGCAATATTGAGCGCAATAAATCATTATGGAAACGTATGCCTTTATGGTCGAAGATAATATGTTGCGTTCTGTCCGAAATCTTAATTTTTGTTTGGCTCATAGGTCGATTGATTTTCTTCCTACGCTCAATAAATCTGCCCAAACGTCTGGAATATAAAATGAATAAAAACGGGTTTACAAAAGTCGAGGAAATAAGCGAATTGTCTCAAAGCAAAGAGATACCGTAATTCGACAAGTACCTGTTCATGGCATGAACAAAGCAGCGCAGTTACGGCTTTTGCAAGTATTGCCGCAAAATTTTATCATCCTAAAAAAAAAATAGTATCCATAAAAATATGTGAGACAGTCTTAAAAAAATACGCCGCGCATGCTCCTTTCCGACGAACGGGACTTTCCCGGAGAGCGGATCTTAGGACGGATAAAGATATCTCGATCGCGAAAGCGGACAACGAAACAGATCATCGGTCGCTCGCGGCAGACAAAACGGAAAGCATATCGATACCGATATCCGCAAAATACCGCCGTCGCGGAGCATCATTTCAATCGTCCGAGCATCTTTTTTAAGTTTTCGTCGTTTTGTTCGTCTGAGATCGTGGGATCTTTTGTGAATTTCCCGCAAGGGAGAAACTCGCATCCTCCGCAATTCTGCCGTTTCTTTACGCCGACGCAGCAGTCATATACTCCGCAGACGTCTCCGCCCGCATATCGCAGCCAATACGGTTTACCCTTTATCTTGCGGCAGCCGGCACAGGTCTTCGGGAACATGCCGCATTCGACGCACGCCGCGCCGCAGGGAGAAGGCTCGACGAATTCGTCCTTCCAAAACCACCACGGACATTTGGAAAGATCGGGCTCGGCGGTATTCACGAAATACTCTACGGCTCGGTACAGGTACAGCTGACAGCGGTCGATGAGTTCCCCGCGCAAAGCGCATTCTTCCGCATACAGCTGCTCCGCGCTCCTACTTTTAAGCGACTCTATGGTCGTATAGCCCATGGCTGTCAACGCATTTTCCGTCGCTTTCCCCACATTCGGTATCTTGCGAAGTTCGCTCATGAACTGCCCTCCTTCTTCCTTCGTTACGCCTTAAGTATAACATTTCCGCCCGATATGGGCAAACGAAAACGCCCCGGTACAGACAAAAGGCGGAAAACGCGATCCCGCGCTTTCCGCCTTCGTTCTTGCCGTCCTGCGTCAGGACAGATCGTCCCGGCAGCCGCCTTCTTCTTCGCAGTCGCATTTTCCGCAGCCGCAGTCTTCGCCGCATTCGCAGTCGCTTTTGCCCGCGTTCTGCGGCTTTCCGCCCATGCTTACGGCTTCTCCCGCTTTTTTCGCCAGCTTACGCACTTCGGAGAAATTCGCGGAGAGCAGCGCGCCCGCCGCCATACCTGCGGCAAGTCCCAATATAAGTCCTTTCATATCTCACCTCCGCGGTTAGTTTCGGCAAAAACCGACTGCCGTTATGCGCCGACCGCCGTTTTTACTTATTTTTCCGTTCCCTCGCGAGACCGACCGCTTCGACGAAACGCCGCGCGGCTTCTTCCGCCTCTTCCTCGGTATTGTTTCTGCCGAAAGATACCCTCACGCTGCCGCGCGCCCGCTCCTCCGTAAGCCCCATAGCCAGGAGCACATGCGAAGGCTCGGACGAGCCCGAAGAGCATGCCGCGCCCGCACTGCACGCTACTCCCGCAAGATCGAGCAGGTGGAGCAGCGAATCGTCGGTCACGCCCTCCGCGCGGATATTGACTATCCCGGGAGCGCGCCCGCCGCCGTTCACCGTTATGCCGTCCGCGGACGCGATACGCGAAAGGAATATATCGCACAGTCGGCTCAGCTTTGCCGAGACGCTCTCCCGCTCTTTCGCGGCAAGCTCAAAAGCACAGGCGCAACCTATGACTGCGGGAACGTTCACCGTTCCGCCGCGACGACCGCGCTCCTGCTCGCCGCCGTCCATCAGATCTCCTATGCGCACCCCCTTGCGGACGTACAGCACGCCCGCGCCTTTGGGTCCGCCGCACTTATGCGCGGAAAGGCTCATGATATCCGAGACGGCGGCAAGCGCTTTAAGGTCCTGAGTGCATGCCGCCTGGACAGCGTCCGTATGGAACAGCGCGCCGCAGCCGTGAGCTATCTCAGCCAGCTCGCGCACGGGCTGGACCACGCCCGTTTCGTTGTTCACCGCCATGACGGATACGAGCGCGGTCTCTCCGTTTATCGCGTTTTTCAAGGCTTCGGGAGATACCGTCCCGTCCGCTCCGACGGGGAGATATACCGTATCCGCGCCCTTCATTCCGACCGTTTTACACGAAGAGAGCACGGAATCATGTTCTATGACAGACGTAATAATGCGCTTTTTTACCGAATTTGCGCAAATTTCATCGGCTACACCCTTGATCGCCCAATTATTCGACTCGGTACCGCAGGATGTGAAAAACACCTCCGATTGCCGCACGCCGAGCACGCCCGCAAGTTTTCTTCTGGCATTATCCACCGCAGCCGCGGCTTCCCTGCCGAAAGAATGCACGGAATCCGCGTTCCCGAAACGCTCGGAAAAATACGGCAGCATCTGTTCCAGCACTCTGCCGTCTACGGGCGTAGTCGCCGCATTGTCCAAATAAATACGCGTCATGATATGCTCCGTAAAAACGACGCGCCCGCCTGTCGGCGGGCGCTCACCCGTTTTCTTTTCAGCCGAGCTCGGGGTACAGCGGGAATCTGCCGCACAGTTCGGCTACGCTTGCGGACACTTCGCCGAGCGCCGCGTCCTTCTCTTTTATGACCTTGCTTATGAGCTTCGCGATCGTGCGCATCTCGGGCTCTTTCATCCCTCTCGTCGTCGCCGCGGGAACGCCTACGCGTATGCCGCTGGTGACGAAAGGCTTCTGCGGATCGTTGGGGATCGCGTTCTTGTTGACCGTGATGTGGCACTCGTCGAGAAGATGCTCGAGTTCTTTGCCCGTCACGCCGTTCTTGACGAGCTTTATAAGCATGAGGTGGTTATCCGTGCCGCCGGAGACCATATCGATATCCTGCGCTTTGAACTCGTCCGCCATGGCGCGGGCGTTGAGGATGACCTGATGCTGGTACGCTTTGAACTCGTCCGAAAGCGCTTCCTTGAACGCGACCGCTTTGCCTGCGATGACGTGCATGAGCGGGCCGCCCTGCGTTCCCGGGAAGATGGCTTTGTTTATCTTCTTGGCGATCTCCTCGTCGTTGGAAAGGATGAGACCGCCGCGGGGACCGCGCAACGTTTTATGCGTGGTCGTAGTAACGACGTCCGCATACGGGAAGGGCGAAGGATGTTCGCCCGCGACCACGAGTCCCGCGATGTGCGCGATGTCGACCATGAAATACGCGCCCACTTTGTCGCATATCTCGCGGAAACGTTTGAAATCTATGACCCTCGGGTATGCGCTCGCGCCCGCAAGTATGAGCTTGGGTTTGCATTCGAGAGCAAGACGCTCAACCTCGTCGTAATCTATCGTTTCGGTTTCGGCATTGAGCCCGTACGGGACGACGTTATACTGCTTGCCGCTGTAATTAACGGGGCTGCCGTGCGTGAGGTGTCCGCCGCACGCGAGACTCATGCCCATATACGTATCGCCCGTTTCGAGAAGAGCGAAGAACGCGGCATGGTTGGCGTTCGCGCCGCTGTGAGGCTGTACGTTCGCATAATTGCAGCCGAACAGTTTCTTGGCACGCTCTATCGCGAGGTCTTCCACCTCGTCCACATATATGCAGCCGCCGTAATAACGCTTTCCGGGATAGCCCTCGGCATACTTGTTGGTCAGATGGGAGCCGACTGCTTCCATCACGGCGCGGGAAACGAAGTTCTCGCTCGCGATGAGCTCGATGTTCCCCTGCTGGCGCCTGAGTTCGCGGAGCATGGAGTCCGCGACTTCTTTGTCCGTTTTTCCGATGAGTTCGAGATCCATTGATATTTTCTCCTCTTATGTTATGCCTGCGGCAGTTCTACTTTGAGAGCGAGCTCCTTGAGCTGTTTGGCTTCGACGGGCGAAGGCGATTCGCTCATGAGGTCGGAAGCGTTCTGCACTTTGGGGAACGCGATGACGTCCTTTATGTCCTCGGTGCCGGACAGCAGCATCACGAGCCTGTCGAGACCGAATGCGAGACCGCCGTGCGGAGGAGTGCCGTATTTGAGCGCGGTAACGAAGAATCCGAACTTCGCCTGCTGCTCCTCTTCCGAGAAGCCGAGCAGATCGAACACCTTGCTCTGTATCTCCTGCGAATGGATCCTGACGCTGCCGCCGCCCGCTTCGTAACCGTTGATGACGAAGTCGTAAGCCTGCGAACGCACCTTGGAAGGATCGGTCTCGAGAAGAGGCAGGTCCTCTTCCATGGGCATCGTAAAAGGATGATGTTCGGCGACATAACGCTTTTCCGTCTCGTCGTAATGGAACATCGGGAACTCGGTCACCCACAGGAAGTCGTAAGTATTCTCGGGGATCAGATGTCCTATCCTCGCGAGCTTGAGGCGCAGCGCGCCGAGGGACGCAAACACGATCTCGTCGGTATCCGCGCCGAAGAAGATGATATCGCCCACTTCGGCATTCGCGCGCTCGAGTATCTTTTTCGTGAGATCGTCGCCGAGGAACTTGATTATCGGAGACTGCAAGCCCTCTTCTTTGACGGCGATCCACGCAAGACCTTTCGCCTTGTACGTCTTTACGAAAGGAAGCAGCGCGTCTACGTCCTTGCGGGAGAGTATCGCCTGATCTCCGCCCTTGTAGAAGCCTTTTGCGTTTATCATGCGCACGCTGCCGCCGCGTTCTACGGCTCCCGAGAACACCTGGAACCCGCAGCCTTTCACGAGGTCGGTCACGTCTATGAGTTCGAGGCCGAAACGCGTATCCGGCTTGTCCGAACCGAAACGCTCCATTGCCTCTTTGTACGTCATGCGGCGGATCTTTTCGGGAAGTTCTATGCCCTTCGTCTCTTTGAAGACTTTACGCATCATGCCTTCGGCGACGCCCATGACGTCCTCCTGATCGGCGACGAAAGACATCTCCATGTCTATCTGCGTAAACTCGGGCTGACGGTCGGCACGAAGGTCTTCGTCGCGGAAGCATTTGGCTATCTGGTAATACTTGTCCATGCCGCTTATCATGAGTATCTGTTTGTACAGCTGCGGCGACTGCGGCAGCGCGTAAAACTCGCCCTTATGCACGCGGCTGGGAACGAGATAGTCTCTCGCGCCCTCGGGCGTGGAACGGCAGAGGAAGGGGGTCTCTATCTCTATAAACCCGTTATCGTCCATGTAGTTGCGCGCCGCGTGGCATATCTTGCTGCGGAGCATGAGTATCTCCTGCAGACGGGGCGTGCGCAGCTCGAGATATCTGTACTTGAGCCTCGTCGCGTCGTTGACGGAAGCCGCTTCGGATATACCGAAAGGCAGGTTCTCCGCCTCGGAAAGTATACGAAGCTCGCTCGCGAGTATCTCTATATTGCCCGTCTTGAGACGAGGGTTCACTCTGTCGTCGTCGCGCATGCGGACGGTGCCCGTCACCGCGATGACGTATTCCGTTCTTATCGCTTCCGCTTTCGCAAAGCCCTTCTCGCCTATCGCGGACAGGTCGAACACCACCTGCATGACTCCGCTTCTGTCGCGGAGGTCGATGAATATCAGCCCGCCGTGATTGCGCCAGCTGTCCGCCCAACCGGTAACAGTCACTTTTTTGCCCACGTCGTCCGGCGTGAATTCCGTGCAATACGCGGTCCTTTTCATACCGCTCATCAGTTCAGCCATTTTTTATATAGTCTCCTTTACGCGCGCGGCTATCTCGGATATGCCGCACTCTTCTTCTTTGCCGTCGGATAATCTCTTTATCTTCACTCTGCCGCTTTCGAGCTCGTTGCCGCCTATGACGACCGCGAACCGCGCGCGCTGTTTATCCGCATATTTGAATTGAGCCTTCATGCTCCTGCCCGTCATTTCGGTATCCGCGCTCACGCCCGCACGACGGAGATCGGACACTATCGCCATGCAGTCCCCCGCAAGCTCGGGCGACTGGCTTATCACGAACACGTCGAGCCTGTCTTCACCGAAGTCCACTCCCTGTTTCTCCATGAGCATGAGCGCGCGCTCCATACCCATCGCGAACCCCACGCAGCCGGTGGGCTTGCCGCCTATGGACTCTACGAGATCGTCGTAACGTCCGCCGCCGAGCACAGTCCCCTGTGCGCCGAGTTCTTCGGTCACGAATTCAAACACCGTCCGCGTGTAATAATCCAGCCCGCGTACTATGCCGGGATCGATCTCGTAAGGGATGCCGCTCGAGTCGAGCAGCGAGCACAGCTTATCGTGATGCGCGCGGCAGTCATCGCAGAGATAGTCGAGTATCACGGGCGCGCCTTCGGCTATCTTTTTACATTCGGGGTTCTTGCAGTCGAGCAGGCGCAGCGCGTTCCTGCCGTAACGCTCGCGGCAGGTAGCGCACATCTCGTCGAGGTGACCGGCAAAATATCCGCGCAGCGCGTCCACATACTTTTTGCGGCACTCCGCGCAGCCTATGGAATTGAGCTTGAGCCGTATGTTTTTCAGCCCGAGCGCGCGCAGAGCGTCGTATGCGAACGATATGCAGTCGAGGTCGAGGTACGGGCTCGTGGCGCCGTACACTTCCGCTCCGAATTGGTGGAACTCGCGCAGACGCCCCGCCTGCGGACGCTCGTACCTGAACGCGGATATGATATAATACGTTTTGAGAGGCAGCGACATGGAATCCAGCGAGTTCTCCACATAGCTGCGAGCTACGGGCGCGGTGCCCTCGGGGCGCAGAGTGATCGACCTGCCGCCCTTATCCTCGAACGTGTACATCTCCTTGGATACCACGTCCGTTTCGTCGCCTATCGACCGCACGAAGAGTTCGGTGTGCTCGAAGGTAGGCGTGCGTATCTCGTGCGCGTTATACAGCGCCGCCACGCCGCGCAGCTTCCCTTCCGCATACTGCCACTTGCGGCTCTCGGAAGGAAGTACGTCTTTTGTGCCTTTCGGAATATTGATCATGGTCAGATGATATATCTCTTGAGATTGAGTATCCTCGCTTCTTTGCCGAGATGTTCGAGAACGTAATTTTTGTCTATCTTCACTTCCACCATCGGATGATCGCCGCTCGCGTTGAAGGATATATCGTCGAGCAGGCTCTCCATAACGGTGTGCAGGCGGCGCGCACCGATATCTTCCATCGTTTCGTTCTCCGCGGCGGTTATGCGGGCGATCTCCTCTATCGCGTCGTCCGAGAACGACAGGTCGACGTTATCCACTTTGAGAAGCTCGGCGTACTGCTTGGTTATCGCGTTCTCGGGGATCGTGAGTATCTTCACGAAGTCGTCGAAAGTCAGACTGCCGAGTTCCACTCTGATCGGGAAACGTCCCTGGAGTTCGGGTATGAGGTCCTCCACTTTCGCAAGCATGAACGCGCCCGAAGCGATGAAGAGGATGAAATCGGTCTTGATGCTGCCGTACTTCGTCTGCACCGTGCAGCCTTCCACGATGGGAAGTATGTCGCGCTGCACGCCTTCGCGGCTGACATCCGCGCCCGAAGTACCGTTGCCGCGGGAAGTTATCTTGTCTATCTCGTCTATGAAGATGATGCCTTCCTGTTCGGCGCGGCGAAGAGCTTCGGTGTTTATCGCATCCTGATCGAGGCGTTTTTCGCTCTCCTCCACGATAAAGTAGTCCATCGCCTCTTTTACGGTCACCTTACGGCTCTTTTTACGCTTGGGCATGAGCCCGCCCAGCATCTCGCCGAGGTTTATCTCCATGCCCATGCCGCCCGGCATCTCGATGGGTTTGGGCGCTTCGGTAAGCTCCACTTCGATGAGCCTGTCGTCCTCTCTGCCTTCGCGGAGGGATTTCAAGAGCGTTTCGCGCATGACTGCGGTCGCGCCGTCCGAATTCTTACGCTTCTTTTCGGCAAGCAGCACTTCGAGTATGCGCTTCTCCGCCTCTTCCCTGGCGACGGATTCCACTTCCGCCATCTTCTCCTCTTTGACGAGATGGACGGAAGTTTCCACAAGGTCGCGTATCATGGATTCCACGTCGCGCCCCACATAACCGACCTCGGTGAACTTGGTCGCTTCCACCTTTATAAAAGGCGCTTTGACGAGCTTTGCGAGGCGGCGGGCGATCTCGGTCTTGCCTACGCCGGTGGGGCCCTTCATTATTATGTTCTTGGGAGTGATCTCCTGGCGGAGCTCCTCGGTCAGTTTGCTCCTTCTGTAACGGTTGCGCAATGCGATAGCCACCGCACGCTTTGCCTCGGACTGACCGATGATGTATCTGTCGAGTTCCGCAACTATCTGCTTGGGAGACATGCTCATAAATGTCAGACCTCCTCTATCGTCGCGTGATCGTTGGTGTACACGCAGATCTCGCCAGCTATTTTAAGGCTCGCCGCAGCGATATCTTTAGCGCTCATGTCCGTATGACGGAGAAGCGCGCGTGCCGCGGACAGCGCGTAATTTCCGCCGCTGCCTATCGCGCAGACGTCTTCGGGTTCGATGACGTTTCCGGTACCGTCCACGAGGAACATCTCCTCGGAATTCGCCACTATCATCATGGCTTCCAGCTTGCGCATGATCTTGTCGCTGCGCCACAGCTGAGCAAGCTCCACGGCACTGCGCATAAGGTTGCCCGCATATTTGCGGAGCATCTCTTCGAAACGCTCGCAAAGAGTGAATGCGTCTGCGACCGAGCCCGCGAAACCCACGACGACTTTATCGTCGTACAGCCTGCGCACCTTGACGGCGTTGCTCTTCATTATCGTGGTCTCGCCCGCGGTCACCTGACCGTCGCCGGCGATAGCCGTTTTGCCGTCGCGGCGGACGGCCACTATCGTAGTTCCTCTGATCTTCATATATCAATACATCTCCGTATATTTCTTTAAGTCGGCGAGCGAACGCTCGGCATACATCTCTTTGCGCCTGCGTTTGTCGCGCACTTCTCCGAGGGGCGGCAGCAGACCGTGATTGGCATTCATCGGCTGAAAGTCGTCGTTCGGCGTTGAGATATAACGCGACAGCGCGCCCACGATCGTCGTTTCCGGTAAAGGCAACGGTTCTTTCCCGCGCAGCATGCGCAGCGCGTGCATTGCCGCGAGCTTGCCCGAAGCGATGCTCTCCACGTATCCTTCCACGCCGGACAGCTGACCCGCGATGAACAGTTTATCGTTTTTCTTTGAGCGGAAAAACATATCCACCGACGACGGCGCGTCGATGTAAGTGTTGCGGTGCATGACGCCGTAACGCATATACTCGGCGTTGCGGAGCGCGGGTATCATGCCGAACACGCGTTTCTGTTCGCCGAACTTCAGATTGGTCTGGAACCCCACGAGGTTGTACATATCCCCTGCGGCGTTCTCGCGGCGCAGCTGCAGCACGGCGTAAGCGCGTTTGCCCGTATTCGGGTCGGTGAGCCCGACCGGCTTCATGGGTCCGAAACGCAGAGCGTCACGCCCGCGTCTTGCCATGACTTCCACGGGCATACAGCCCTCGAATATCTCGCCTTTTTCGAACTCATGTCCGACCGCGCGCTCGGCGGTGACGAGAGCGTCGTAAAACGCGTCGTATTCCTCTTTCGTCATCGGACAGTTGAGGTAGTCCTCGCCGTTCCCTTTGCCGTAACGGGCGGCGAAGAACGCCCTTTCTTTATCTATGCTGTCCGCGCTCACGATGGGCGCTTCCGCGTCGTAAAAATGCAGCGAGCCGAAATTGTCCGCAATGAATGCGTCCATGGGCGGCAGCGTGAGCGGTCCCGTGGCTATTATCGTAAGCCCGCGTGGCTCTTCCCCGCCCGCAAGCGCGCACTCTATCACGGCACCGCAGGAGCACAGACGTTCGGTCACGCGCGCAGCAAACGCCGCTCTGTCCACGGCGAGCGCCGACCCTGCTGGCACCGCGCATTTCTCCGCTTCTTCGAGCACGCGGCTTCCGAGAACTCTGAGCTCCGCTTTGAGCAGACCGTGCGCGGTAGTAACATCGTTGCTTTTGAGCGAATTGCTACACACCAGCTCACAGAAGTTCCTGTCCGCGTTCGCCGGTCCGAGCTTTTCGGGTTTGCAATCGACGAGGACTGCTCTAACTCCGTTTTCGGCAAGCGTGAGCGCGGCTTCGCTGCCCGCGAGCCCCGCGCCTATGACCGTAACGTCAGCCTGCGGCATTAGCGTCCTCCGTCTTTTTCGCGGAGTAGTTGCAATCCTTATCCGAACAGCGATAGTACACGCCGTCCTTTTTCACCTTTTCGAGGAGCATGCTGCCGCATACCGGACACTTCTTGTCCGTAGGTTTATCGGTGACCGAAAATTTACATTCGGGATAACCCGTACAGCCGTAAAACACGCTGCGGCGGTAATTGATGCGGCGCAGAGGTTTGCCGCACAGCGGACAGGGCGGCAGAGGTTCCTCCTCACCGTACTCCTTGGTGTTCTTGCACTTGGGATAATTGGGGCATGCGAGGAATTTGCCGCGCGAACCCGTCTTGATGACCATTCTCGCTCCGCACTTCTCGCAGATGACGTCCGTTTCCACAGGAGGCTCTTCCGTCTTTACCTTTATGTTGCCGTTTTCGTCCAGCTGTTTGGTGTTCTTACACTTGGGGTATGCCGAGCAAGCGAGGAATTTGCCGTACCTGCCTTCGCGGATGACCATGGGCGAGCCGCATTTTTCGCACTTATAGTCGGTCTCCTGCGCGGGCGCCTTCATCTTATATCCGTCCCCCATCGCTTTTTCTATCTCTTTTTCAAAG
>DXHS01000073.1 GCA_019113275.1 Candidatus Protoclostridium stercorigallinarum | reverse complement strand
ATATGCGATTCGGCTCACGGCGCGCATTTCGCGCTGCGCCCCGACCTTTTCCCCGAGAGCGCGGTAATGCGTTCGGACGCATGCAATATGTCCGCGCATAAAACGCTGGGCGGGCTCACGCAGACCGCGTTCCTCGTCTGCCGCGGGAATGTCGCGGATAAGACGGACGAAATGTTGGACGTCCTCGGGACGACCAGTCCCAACTATATGCTGCTCGCCTCGCTCGAACTTTGCGTGGATAACGCGGGTGCGCTCGCGGGGGAGTACGACAGGCTGAAAAGATTCGCGGACGGTTTGCGCTCCCGTTACGCCTGCCTGCCGAACGCGGACTTCACGCGCGTAGTCTTCGACTGCGGCAGGGGACGCGGAAGGGAAGCGGCTTACGCGTTTTACGATAACGGCGCGGCGGCGGAGAAGTACGACGACAGGTACGTCGTGTTCATACTCACGCCGTTCGACGAAGATAAAGAGCTCGAAGCGCTGGAACGCGCGGCGGCAGCAGTGCTCGGCTGAGGGTAGCGGATAATTCAAAATTTTGAATCGGCGACAAGGGAAGATATGGGAACGAAATATACGCACAACGGAAAACTCGTCACATTCGAAGGCTGCGAAGGGGTGGGCAAGTCCACGCAGATACGGCTGCTCTCCGAATACTTCGCTTCGCGCGGCATAGACGCGCTTTTTACCCGCGAGCCGGGCGGAACCGAGGTGGGCGAGCGCGTGCGTGGTCTTCTTAAAGACGAGTCTCTCGACATGTGCCCGGAGACGGAACTGCTGCTCTTCGAGGCGGCGCGTTTCGAGAACACCCGTAAAGTGATAATCCCTGCTCTCGAGGCGGGCAAGATAGTGATCGCGGACAGGTATATAGATTCCACCACGGCGTACCAGAGCTTCGGGCGCGGGCTGGACCGCGGCGAGGTGGAGCGGCTCAACGCCTACGCCACCTGCGGCGTGCGCATAGACCTCACGATATTCCTCGACGCGCCTCCCTTCGCCAACACCAAGCGTTCGGCTTCCGACCGCATGGAGCTTGCGGGCACGGAGTTCCACGAACGCGTTTACGGCGGGTACAGGACGATAGGCGGGGGCGACGACCGCTTCGCCTTCATCCCCACTCTCGGCGATAAGTACGAAACGGCGAAGGAGATAGTCTCCGCGCTCGTTTCCCATGGGATAGTGAGCGCATGAACGGGGAGAAATATCAGCGCATAGCCGAGCGCACGGCTGTCGGAAAGGCGCTCGTGCGGACGTTCGCGGCGGGCGAGGGCGGACAGTCATACCTGCTCGCGTCATCGGACACGCTGCTCTGCGAGCGGCTGGCTTTCGCCGCGGCGATCGCGGAGAACGGCGGAGACGAAAAACTGCGCCGCCGTATAACGGAAGGCATGTGCGGCGACGTGCGCGTGCTTGGCGCGGACGGCTTCCGCACCGAGGACGCGGACGAAGTCGTGTCGTTGTGCCGTCTCGCCCCCGGAGAGCTGAAACGGCGGGTGTTCGTGCTTCACCTCGCGCTCAGCAGCGACGCGGCTCAGAACAAGCTGCTCAAAACGCTGGAGGATACCACGGCGAGCGCGGTGTTTTTCGTGCTCGCGCCCTCCGAGAAGGCGGTGCTGCCCACGGTAGCGAGCCGCCTGGAAACGCTGGCTCCCGACGTGCCGGACATAGCGGCGGAGTTCGGCGGCGGCAGCGGCGAAAACCTGCCTTACGCGCTTTACGGCGGAAGCGGCAGCCTGACGGAGTTCGACGGGCTGCTTTCGGGGCGGACGACGGACAGTCTCGTCCGCGCCATAGAACTTGCAAACATCCTCGGACCCAGCGCGCGCATGCTGGAAGCGGCGGGGCTGCTCGGCTCCACGCGCGACGGCATGGCGGGCGTGCTGCTGCGCTTCGAGAAGATAATGGGCGACGTGATCCGCTTTCACGGCGGCGTGACGCCCGATACATACGGACTGTTCAACATCCGCGCCCTTGCGGAAAAATTCCCGCTCGCGGCGATGCCCGGAGTGCTCAAGGCGACGCACGAAGCCGTCGCGCGCACCGCGGGCGGCAATCTTGCGGCGGTGGCGGACATGTTCGCGATAACCGTTTCGGAGGTAATGTATAATGCAAAGAGTAGCGGGCGTAAGGTTTGACAGCACGCCCAAAGTATATTGGTTCTCCGCCGAGGGCGTCGAGTGCGGCGTAGGCGACAAGGTCATCGTCGAGACCGCCCGCGGCGTGGAGATAGGCGTCGTGCGCACCCCGCCCGAGGACGTGGCTGACGAAAAGATCGTATCGCCGCTCAAACCCGTGCTGCGCGTGGCGACAGAGCAGGATCTCGCGCGCCATGCCGAGCACGTCGCGAAAAAACCGGAGGTGCTTGCGATCGCGGCGGAGAAGATCGCCGCCCGTAAGCTGAAGATGAAGCTGGTGGACGCGCAGTACACGATAGACGGCGCCAAACTCGTGCTGTACTTTACGAGCGAGAGCCGCGTGGACTTCCGCGAGCTGGTCAAAGATCTCGCGAGCGCTTTCCGCACTCGTATCGAGCTGCGCCAGATAGGCACGCGCGACGAATGCCGCATGATGGGCGGGTTCGGACCCTGCGGCAGGGAGTGCTGCTGCTCGTCCGGCTGCGAATTCGCCAAAGTGAACATCCGCATGGCGAAGAACCAGAATCTCTCGCTCAACCCGGGCAAGATAAGCGGACTGTGCGGTCGGCTGATGTGCTGCCTGTCTTACGAGAACGCGTACTACACCGAGGCGAACAAACTTCTTCCCAAGGTGGGCAGCAAGGTGCGCGTCGAGGGCGAGAACGGCGAAATGTCCGAAGGCACCGCGACGGGCGTCAATCAGATCCGCATGACCGTCAAAGTACGCACGGAGAACCGCGACGGCACGTTCGACGTCGCCGACTACCCGATAGAAAAGGTGACCAGGCTGGACGCGTCCAGCGCCGCCGATGATGTGCGCGTCAGCAAAGCGGAAGCGGACGAGCTGCGCCATATCGAGGACTGAGCCGCGCGCGGGCGAGGAAATTTAAGGATTTTATGCCGCGCAAAGTGCGCTAAAATCATTTACTTTTCCGTTTAGCCGTGTTATAATAAAAAACAATAAAGGTTCAGGAGGAGATCAATCATGGCAAGAGTTATATCGGACGATTGCGTATCGTGCGGAACGTGCGCGGGCGAGTGCCCCGTACAGGCGATCAGCGAGGGCGCAGCTCACTACGAGATAGACGAATCCGCTTGCATCGATTGCGGCGCTTGCGAGTCCGCATGCCCCGTCGGCGCTATCAGCGAGAAATAAGTCGTAAAAAACTTTTTAAGGAGACTTACCCCGCGCCGTATGCCGCGGGATAAAACGAGATGAAGAAAACAAGGTTTATTTTGCCCGTGCTCGTTCTCTGCATGGCGCTCTTTGCCTGCGTGTGCTTTTCCGGCTGTCTCAGCTCGGACTATAACACGCTCACGACCAAGCTGCAGAGCGAGGACTACGGTTATACCGTACTTTCGTATACCAAGGAACAGATGACGAACAGCGAGATCACCGGACTTTCTGCGCGCGT
>DXHS01000072.1 GCA_019113275.1 Candidatus Protoclostridium stercorigallinarum | reverse complement strand
CGTTTTATCGCGGAAGGTATAGGTCGCGGTGACCGTCACCTTCTTGTCGCTGACGATTATCTCGCCGTCCTTCATGTACTTTTCGTCGGCGGTAAACGTAAGATCGTGCTTGCCCTTGGTTATCTTCTGCGTTTTGCCGTTAGAGAGCGTCGCCACGATGGAGATACCGCTCGAGCTGAATTCCTCGTTCTGTCCGTACAGGTAATGCACGGTATTCGGCATTTTCGCTATTTCGGTGTTTTCGACTTTGAGCTCTTTTACCGTTACCATGCAGGTCGCGGCAGCTTCGCCGTCCTCCGCTTTCGCGGTTATGACCGTATCGCCCGCTTTGACGGCTTCCACGACGCCGTTCGCGGTGACCGTTGCCACTTCCGGATTGCTGCTCGAGTAAACTACCTTTCTGTTCTCCGCGTCCTCGGGAGCGACGACCGCCGTAAGGCGCTCGGTCTCCGTTTCGTAAAGTTCGATCTCCGTCTGCTCGAATGTGACGGTATCCACGTGGACGACGAGCGCCGCCGGTATGATGACCGCGAACAGTACGATGATGAACGCTATGAGCACTACGGCTCCCGCGCCGCCGATGATGAGCGGCGTCTTGTGCTTGACCGCGAACTCCTTGGTGTTCGTTTTGAAGTTCGCCCAATCCTCGTCCACTTCCGCCTGCTGCTCTGCCGTCAGCTTTTTGGTCTGGCGCATGAAGCTCGCAACGAGCGCGACGACCATGGCTATGACCGTGAACACGAGTTCGAATATCAGTACCCCGTCCGAAGCCGAAGAGCTTATAAGGCTTTCGTTGCCGTTCATATAGTATACGAGTATAGTGCCGACGGCTACTATCGTGATACCGAACGCGAGAGCGAGGAACGCCGCCTGGAGCAGCGGGATGATACGCGTGATCGCGTTTTCCTTTACGAAGAAGTACACGAGGGGAAGCAGGAACGCGCAAAGGTAGAGGATGAACACTCCCGCATTGAACAGTTCGTTAGCTCCCATGTATGCGGCGTAGAATATCGTCATGAACAGACTGAGCACGGACGCCGCAAGGCTGAAGTAAAACCCTATGGGTTTGTCTTTGAATAATTTCTTAAACATTCTCCGCCTCCTCCGGCGCATTCCGTGCTTCCTTGTGCGCAAGGATCTCTTTGAGCACCGTGCTGCCGATGAACAATGCGCCCGTCACCGCGGTGAGCACAGCGAATACGATGATGATCGCGCTTATCATGGTCTCCCACCAGTTGACGACATCTACTATGACGGTATCCGTGGACAGACCGTTCGTCAGATGGCTGTTCGCATACGCGTAATAGAAGTGTTTGTTCGCTTCGCGGAGCGCCTGCAACATATAGCCGTCGCCGCCGTTTATCGCGTCTCTTACCGGATTGATGTTGTTGTAGTCCCATGTAAGGCACCACATGTCATTGCCTGCAACAAGGCTCTCTCGCGTATGCATGTACGTCTGGTACGCATCGGAGATTATCACGCCCTTGAAGCCCCACTCGCCGCGCAGGATATCCTGCTGCATGACGCTGTGCTGGGAGAACGTGCGCAGACCTACGCGGTTATACGAGGTCATCGTGCTGTTCGAGCCGCCGAGAGTGAACGCACCTTCGAAGCCGCGCATGTCGTTCTGGCGGAACGCCTGTTCGTTGGTAAAGGTGCAAAGTCCCTTACGGTTGGTCTCCTGGTTGTTACCGACGAAATGCTTGGGCGCGGTCACCACGCCTTTGGAGCGCATAGCCGCGACTTCCACGGATATGCACAGATAAGACATGTTCCCGTCCTCGCTGTAATACTCGAAGTTGCGCCCTCCGTAAGGCGTACGGTGCAGGTCGGCGCCCGGGCTCCAGAGCTGCGGACAGTTCGCGAACATGGACTCTTCGCCGAGCATAAGTCCGCGGTTCCTCACCAGCTCGAGATTATACGTCGAAGCAAGTATGACCTCGTTGGGGAACATCGTGCACTCGTTTTTGCCGTTGCCGTTTATGAAATCTATCGGTTCGCCGTTCGAGTCGGTAGCCGAGAACCACCAATGTATGCCGTCGGGACCGTCGTCGTTGCGGTGATAAGGCTTGTTGACGCTCTTCACCTCGCCCGTCGCCCAGTGCTCCCAGATGACGGAAAGCATGTCTTCAACCGTGAGCTGGTCGAGGAACATATCCCACTTTTCGTCGTCATCGTAGTCCACGCCGTACATGCTAACGAAAGGTATACCGTTCTGCGCGCCCTGCGTGAAATCGGATACCGCGGGAGCGTCTTCGGGGATAAGATCCTCGTAATAGTTGCCGCCTATCTCGCGAGCCATTTCGGGAGTAAGTTCGATCTCAACGCCCTCTTCGGGATACGTGCCGCTCCAATCGGCGCGCGTAAGGTACGTCACGCCGTCGTCGACCCAATAGTTGAGGTCCGCGTCCTGCAGGCGGTTGGTCACTTCCACCGGCTCGTCGCCCTCGCTCCAGCGAGAGTACTTATAAGTCTCGGTATCCAGCTCCGCCAGGTTCCACTTCCAGACGTGGCTGCCCGCGTCCGCCGCGAATGCGCTGCCGTCATGGTTGGTCATGCCGCTCGCGCCCTTATCCGCAAGGATGTAGTTGAGAGCGTCGTGCGCGCTGTCGCCCACTGCGAAACGGTAGTCGCCCGCGTCGAGGATATACCCTGTCACGCCGTCTTCGTTGAGCCCCTGGTAGTCGTAAGACGCGGCAAGGTATTTATCTACGGTTATCGTGATGGTCTGGCTGTCGCCTTCCTGCCCGGCGGGAGCGAGGACGTCCGTCTTACCTACGCCTACGATCTGTACGGCGCTCTTCTCCACTCCCCACTCTTCGTAAGGCGCCTGCACGTACAGTTGCACCGAGCGCTTGCCCGCCACGTTACCTTCGTTAGTGACTTTGACTGCGATCTTGAACTCTTTGCCCTCATCTTCGGGATCGTAAGAGCATTCCTCTTCTACTATCTCGAGAGAGAAATCCGTATAAGACAGACCGTAACCGAACGGGAACTGCACTTCGGAAGAATACGTCCAGCTGCCTTCCGTGCTGGAACCGACATCGCTGTCCGCGTCGCCGTTACCGAGGATGACGTCCTCATAGCGGGTCTCGTAATACTTATAACCGACGTAAATGCCTTCGGCATGAACGACATAATGCGAAGTATATTCGCTGCCGTCGGACACTCCGTTTTCCCATGTGAGCATACTGCCCGCATTGGTAAAGGTAAAGTTACCGAAGTTGGTCATCGCGGGAGCGGAGAACGAGTTGTACGCCCAGGTATCGACGAGCCTTCCCGAAGGATTGGTCTCGCCGCAGAGTATGCTGCCGAGAGCTATCGTGCCGTAATAGCCGTAGCCCGCGGTATAAAGGCATGCGTCCACGTCATACTCGTCCAGCCAATCCGTTTCGATAATGTTTGCCGTATTGAGCACGACAACGACCTTTTTGAATATCCCCTCAGCCTTGCACTCCTTGATCATGGAGAGCATGTCCCTTTCTTCGGGATTGAGCACAAGGTAACTTCTGTTCGGGTCTTCGACCGTATAGCTCGGATCGTCGAGACCGTTCCCGCGTCCCGTCGGGCAATCTCTCTCCTCGCCCGCCGTGCGCGCGAAGAACACTATTGCGGCGTCGCCGTACTGCGAAAAAGATCCGCGGATGCCATCCTGGTCGTAAAAATCTTTCGTGACTTCGTACAGCCGCCAGTTTCTGTCTCCGAGTTTACGTTCCTCACGCGTGCCGCTGCCGTAAGTCCCGCTGCTGCGAGCATTGGCGTAAGCGTTATAAAGCGTGTCGTTTATATTGAATCCCGCCTGAGTAAGCCCGTCTTTAACGTTGACCTGCGGGTTGCCCTCGTAAGTGGGACCGCCCGAATACGGTTTATACATCGGGTTCTCGCTGGCATTACCGAAAAGGCTGATGCTTGCGCCCTTTGCAAGGGGCAGAGCGGGAGCGCCGTCCGGCATTATATCGTTTTTAAGCAGTACCGCACCCTCTTTCATCTCGTTTATCGCCTGCTCTTTGGAAGCGGCTTTGAGCGCATTGAATTCATCGAGCGTGGGGTTTTTCACATCTTCGGCAAATTCGCTCTTAAAGTGAGCCGCGACTTCCGCATTACCCGTTTGTACGGGTCTTGACGAAGTCAGCCCGAGAAACGAGTTGATCGCTGTTTTGTTGGCGTATGCCAGCTGCGCAAGAAAACAGATGATGAGCGTGAGCACTAAGAAGATCGCCACGAGCCCTCTCCAGACATTTGCGCTTTTGGCGAATCCGCCGGCAAACTTGTTCATTCTTTTTCCTCCTGTTATATTCTG
>DXHS01000071.1 GCA_019113275.1 Candidatus Protoclostridium stercorigallinarum | reverse complement strand
ATTTCCGCCGCGAAAAATCTTGCGGAGCACGGCAAAACGAAAAAATTTCCGAAAGCGATATTGTCGCTTTCGGAAATTTTAGTATCGATAACTTAATTCAATCTTATCCTGCCGTTGGTACGGCACAGCTGCATGTATTTCATCCTGACGGATTCGACGCTCCTGCGCGCAAGCGGCAGTTCGACGCCGTCCGTAAGCGTGACGGAAGTCGCGTCTATCCTGCCGATATATTTGAAGTTGACTATATATCCCTTGTGTATGCGTATGAACCCGAACGGCTCGAGCCTTTCCATGAGCATATCCATCGACTCGCGCAGGCGTATGGCGTCTCCTTTCGCCACATGGATGTACTGGTAATCGCGCGCACCTTCGATATACGTTATGTCGCCGCATGCGAGCGATATCTCGCTGTTGTGCTGACGGAACGTTATCATCTCCGTCTCGGCGCTTTCCCCGTGCGTTTCTACATACAGACGCATGACCTCGGATATGTCCTTTATGAATCTGCTCTTGCGCACGAAACCGAACGGCCGCACGCGGAAAGTATCGAACACGAGATCTTCGCGATTGGACACATATATTATTTCCGTTCCGCGGTTGTTCTCTTTTATCTCGCGCCCCAGCGCTATGCCGTCCGTGCCCGGCATTTCTATATCGAGAAACACCAGATCGTACGCGTCTTCACCCGACGCGCCGCGCAGCATCTGCGGCGAAGTGAACGCGTCCACGGACGCCTGCACTTTTATTTTTTCCAGGATGCCCGAAAGCGTACCCCTTATTGCTATCAATGCGACTTCGTCGTCGTCGCAGACCGCGATCCTGAATTTTTTCATTTAACCTGCCCCCCTCCCGCACATTTGCACTGCTTTCCATAAGATTCATCATTGCCTCCGCAATAAATTTTCCTCCTTCTATCGAATAAGTGATGTATCCGTTATACTGCGTTACCAGACGTTTGATTATCTGAGTCCCGAGCCCGTGCTCGGACGCGTCGGGCTTGGTCGTACCGAGGGCGAGCAGTTTCTGCTTGTCTATCCCTTCGGGCAAGGCGTTTTCCACGCCGATATAAAGATAGTCGCGGCGCGGATATATCCGCATGCGTATGCCCTGCTCGCGCATATCGTATCTTATGCACGCTTCGATGGCGTTATCCGCGAGGTTGGAAATGACGGAGCACAAAGAACCGTCGCTGAACGGCAACATGGGCGGCACCGCCACCTGCACGTCCGCCCGCACTCCGTGCGCGTGCGCCTTGGATATCTCCATATTGAGTATCGCGTCGATATTCTTGTTCCCGCTGTCTATGAACGTGAGCGGTACGATCGCGTCGTCGCCTATGGCTTTGAAAAACTTTTTGGCGTCGTCGTACTGTCCGTTTTCGAGCAGCATTTCGGCATAGGAATACTGATTGCCGATATCGTGTTTGAGCTGCCTGAGATAATCGAGATTCTTTTCGGAAAGGCGCACCATCTCGGCATTCGCTTCCGCCATACGTTTCTCCGCTTTCAGGCGGATAACGGCGTCCCGCTCGCGGCAGACGAAAAATATGAGCATATATGCCGCTATGTCTATGACATACAGCACCGCGAAAATAAGCCCGGCGAACACCACATGCTCGACCTCAGGTCTGCCGATACCCGAAAAGAATCCCTCGTATACGAAGCACATGATCGCGGACAGCGCGCTGCAACACATGATGAGCGCCGTAGCCGGGATGGGCACGTCGTCGTACCTGTTCACCGGGAACCTTGCCTGTATGACGGCGAAGCATACCACGAACAGCGACGACACCGATTTTATTATCCCCATCCAGTCCACGGGGATGCTCTCCGTCAGCAGCAGCTCGAACATCTTCGCGAACAGCACGCCGAACTCGAGCGCAGTGACGGAGATCGCCAGAACGCTGAACGACATTATCAGCCGCACTCTTATGCGGTATTTACAGAAAAATGCGGCGTATACCGCGATACACACTATGTACCCGAAAAGAAAACAGTTGCCGCGCAGGATAGGGATATACATCGACAACCCGAACAAAAAAGCGCAGACGACGCTCTCCGCCGCGAAAAAGCATATCGTTTTAAGCGACATGAATAACACGGAACGGCACGTCTTCTGCACCGGGCTCAAAGCTATTACGACGGAAACGGATACCGCCAGTATCTGCAATACCAGCGCGTAATCCAGAATATTCGTGAAAAACATTACGAATCCGTCCATTATTTCCCCTCACTTCCGAATAATTATACCATATCGGCAAAGAAATGTCAATACACGTTTTCAAAATATTCGTAATGTTTGCATAAAAATCCGGCGGCGCCGTGATGGATGGCGCCGCCGTGAGGGTGAGGGGTTATTTACGACCGGATACGATCACTCGGGATCGTTCTCCGTATCGGACGATCTTTTTGCCGCTTTCAGCGCTCCGCGCACTGCGAACACGCCCCACACGACGAGTCCCGCGGCTATGGCTACATTGAGCACTATCAGAACGATGCGCCATATCGCCATCTCGTACCTGTAATTGAGATTGTTTATGGCGTTGCTGTTCGCTACGGTATAGAATATGTTCTTCACCGCCTGCCTGAGCACGGTGACGTCGGCAGCCGACGAGCGGTCGGGAGACCACGCCGAAGTGGAATCGGTCGCGAGGTTGAGATCGCCGCCCGCATATACCATCTGCTTGACGTTCATGCAGCGGGCGCCCGTATTGTAGTCGCAGATGACGGTGCCGCGGAATCCCCACTCGTTGCGGAGGATCTCGGTGAGCAGACGGTAATCGCCGCCCGCCCAGCGGGTACCGATACGGTTGAACGAGCTCATCATCGTGGTCGTTCCGCCTTCTTTCACGATCATCTCAAACGGCTTGAGATACAGCTCGCGCATGGACTGCTCGGTGAGCCAGGTGACGAGACCCGTTCTGTTGGTCTCCTGCTCGTTTATCGCGAAGTGCTTGACATACGTATACACGCCTTTGCTGCGGCATCCGCGCACGAGCGCGGCGCCCATCTTGCCCGTGAGATAACTGTCTTCGGAATAATACTCGAAGTTCCTGCCGCAGAACTGACTGCGGTGGAGATTTACGCCCGGCGAATACCACCCGGAATACGTCCTTCCGTCTTCTCTCGCCGCGCCCCAAAGGGCTTCTTCGCCCACGCACTCGCCCATTTCTCTCGCAAGGTCAACGTTCCAGCTCGACGATACCACCACCTGCGAAGTGTAGACGACGTTGCCTTTCCACGTATCGTCCGTAGCTATGAAGTTGCACCAGCCGACGGGACCGTCGGACTCCAGCGTTTCGGGCTTGTTTATGCTTTCTATGCGGTTGGTCTTGAATCCGCCCGCGTTCACGAGATTGCTCATCTCGGTCACCGTGAGCGAATCGAGCAGCGCCTTCCAGACGGGATCGTCGTTCTTCTCGTCGTAATCGGCGACCCACGTTTCGCTTTCGTCGTCGTAGCGCACGAGGTCGACGAATTTCGCGGTGGGAGCGATGCCCTGCGTGGGAAGCTGCGTATAGCCGCTTGCTACGGGGTTGTTGTGCTCGAGATCTTTAAGCGCGGCGTCCAGATCCGCAGACATGACGCGTTCGCTTTCGGTAGTCGCGTCGGGCTGAACGAAGTCGGTACGCGACATCAGGCTGTCCGCGACCGCCGTATCCGAATCGAAGTCCGGATCGGCGCAATCGGTGTAACGGTTGACGACCGCGGCGCCGGTGTCGGGATCGGTCTCGTACTTTATGTCGGACGCGACTTTGAACGGGATACGGATATTATCCGCGTTCTCGGGGTTCGCGTTCCTGTTGACGTACAGTTCGTAATCGTCGCCCGCTTCCACTATCCAGCCTTTGAAACCGTCCGCGTTCTTCCCGAGATGATCGTAAGACGCTATGTCGTACGGCTCGAACGTGAGCGTGACGACTGCGGAATTCGGCTTGTCCTCGCCGTTCGCGGCGTCGCCGGGCACTTTCGCCTTATCCGCGGAAGGATAGAGCATGGGTGTCTTGGCGAAGTCACAAAGGACTATGTGGGACTTCTCCAATCCGCCTTCGTTGTAATGCAGCTTAGCGTACATCTGCACCACGTCCTTGCCCTTGTACGCCCCGGTGTTCGTGACCTCCACTTCCACCGTGTAGCTGCCGTCGGCAGCGACGGAAACGTTTTCCACGGACGAGCTGTCCGTCACTTCCCACTCGAAATCGGTATAAGACAGCCCGTACCCGAACGGATATACGACGTTCTCCTCATACCACGAGTTGTTGCCGCTGCTCTGCCGCTCCTCGTAAGCCCTGGTCTCGTAATAGCGGTAACCTATGTAGATGTTCTCTTCGTAACGGACGAAACTTTCATCGGTAAGACGGGAGTTCTGCGTATACCTTCCGCTGTTGCTTATGTAATTGCCGCTGCCGTCCACCGCTTCGGAGAAGTTGTTCCACGTGGGATCTTTGGTGAAATCGCTCGCCCAGGTATCTACCGTCCTGCCCGAAGGCGTCACGCTGCCGTTAAGGATCTTACCGAGAGCCATGATGCCCGTACTGCCCGGACCGCCTATCCACAGGATCGAATCGATCTTCTCGTTGTCTTCGAGCTCGCCCGCCTCTATCACGTTGAGCGCGTTGAGCACTACGATCACGTTATCGAAATTCTCCGTGACGTGAGCGATAAGAGCTCTTTCGTGCTTATCGAGCGCGAGATAGTGCTTCTGGTCGCGCTCTTCCGACCTCTTTTTCGGAAGATCGTAGCTCTCGCCCGCAAGACGAGACAGCACGACTATCGCGGCGTCCGAATACTCGTCGTACGTTTCGGGGATGCCGTGCGCGTTGTAATTGTCTATCGGCGTTTCTCCCGTAGACATGGGTTCCTGCGCGTCGCTTCCCGTGCTGAGTGCGGGGCTTTCGTCGCGCGGGTCGCCCGATTCCGAATTATTTTCGTAAAAAGTCTTGAGTCTGTCGTTATACTCGAATCCCGCTTCGATAAGGCTGTCGAATATCGTCTTTTTCGCGAACGTCGTATCGCCGCCGCCCGAACCCGATCCGCCGTACACGAGGTTCACGGAGTTCTTGCCGAATACCGAGACTTTGAGCCCCGTACCGGCGAAAGGAAGGGTACCGTTGTTCTTGAGCATGATCGTACCCTCTTCGGATACGCGTTGCGTAAGTGCGAAACCCCTTTCCGTCGCGTCGTCCTTGGACGTCGTTTCGGGCTCGTAATACGTCTGAGCTTCCGCGTCGTCCACTTCTATTGCCCTGTCGCCTCCGAGAGCGAGGCTTATGACGCCGCCGTAGATGCCCGCCATGATGTTCGCCACGATGAGTACCGCGACCATGACTACGGTGACTATAAACCATATCCTCGAATGCATATGGGCGAAGATCGCTTTTATGAACTTCATTTTTCCGTCATCCTTTATGCTTCGTTATCATGCTTGTCGCACGAGCACGGATACTCCTCCGCGTCGTAACCGTAATTCCAGAGATTGCACACGCGCGGAGTCCAGCTGAGATCCGCCGAACCTTCGGCGTACTCTATTATCATCGCGTCAACTACCGGAGCGATCGCGGACATCGCTCCCATATTTCCGGCAAGTTCGGGATAGCCCGCCTCGGCAAACGTCGCCGCCGTCTCGACGAAGATATAATTCATACCTTCGGCAAGCGAAAGCTCCGCGGTCACGAGGCAGTCCTTGAATTCGACCACGCTCACACCGACTTCTCCCACGAGTCTGATATCCTCGTAATCGATATAGCTGCGCTCGCCGTTAAAGGACGTCGCGGTGGATATGGCGAAGATCTCCGGAGTAAGAGTCATTTCGGGGAAATACGACTCCAGGCTGAGGCGAAGTTTGAGCGTAAGTCCGCTCACCGCCTTATCCGACTTTATCTCGAAATAAAGGAATGCGCGCTTCTGGTTCATGTTGGCGACATACGCCTCGTAGCCCGCATTGGTGCCGAGTTTGTTGTCCCTGTCGTATTCGATGGCGCCCGTTCCCACTCTGTTCCACGACCAGCCCGCGCCCTGGAACATGGACATATCGGTGAACTCCGCTTCGTAAGTGTTCTTTACCGTCCATACGGCGCTGAGCGTGATATTGCCGCTCACGGTGATCTCGCTTCCCGCTTCGTACTCGTTGCCGCTTTCGTCCTTCCAGCCGGTATGGATATAGGACACGTCGCCGTCCGCCTCGCGGGTGAGCGACGGAACGGGCAGTTTGCTGCCGATATTGACCTGCTGCGCGCTGTAAATTCCGTTGTTCGGCGCGCCGTCGTAGTTCCAAAGCAGGCTTACCGACGCGGTATCCTCGCCCAGCTCTTCCCAGCCGGCATAGAATACGGAGTTTTCGGAAACGGGAGTGAATTTATATCTCGTGTCTTCCGTCTGCTTTGCCGCGTCGCTCACGGTATACCAGTCGATGAACGTAAAACCGTTTCTCGTAGGATTGTCCGGACGGACGGGCGTGCCGCCCACCGAAACGCTCTGCACTTCGCCGTACGTCCCGCCGCCTTCGTAATTGAGGTCGAATGTGACGGATACGGAAGTGAGCTTCCAGCCCGCGTACACGGTCATGTCTGCCGTAACTGAACGCTCGAGGTCCGCCGCCTGAGTGCACTCCTTATCGGAGAACCAGCCGAGGAATTCGTAGTTTTTACGCTCGGGAGCGCTCGGCGCCGTAACGAACGTGTTGTCTTCGACTTCGATGACGGTAGCCGCCGGAGCGCCGTCGTAATTAAGATCGAACGTCACCTTATGCGCGCTCGGAGCGCCGCACGCCGCAAAAAAACAGGCAAGCAGCACCGAGCAGAGTATAACGGATACGATCACGGATATCTTTTTCATCTTTTTATTTCCTTTTCGTTTTAATAAAACAACCGGGTCACCCTGGAATATACGCCCCGCCGGCGGCGGGGCATACGGATCGCTCCGCATGCTCCGCCGCGTCTTCGGGGTCATTGTCTGTTATTTATCCTTTCTTGCGCGCTTTGCGATGAAGCTCACAGCCGCAAGACCGATAACCGCGATCGCGGTGATCGCCGCCGCCGTGCCCGCGCCTACCGCGCTGCCGCAGCCGCCTTCCGCGGGATCGCCCTTATCGCCCTTATCGCCTTTGTCGCCCTTCTCGCCGGGAGCGCCGTCTGCGCCCTTAAGACTGTCGAGCCACTCTTCGAGCGTTCCTTCGAAGCCGTTCTCCACCGCAAGTTCGTAAGCGGACTTGCCTGCCTCGCCGGTCGCGACGAATTCCGCTGCGGTCGCGGCGGAGTCGCCGTACAAGCCGCTGCCGAGAGCTTTTACGGTCACGCCGTAAGTGCCTTCGGACATGAGAGGAAGGTTGTAGCTCGTCTTATCCGCCGAAACGGTGTACGTGCCGTAGCCGTCGAGCGTGATCTCGTAACCGGAAGCGTTCGCTACCGCGTCCCAGGTCACCACGCCGTCGGCGTCTACCGAAACGTTAGCGGGAGCCGCAAGCGCCGTCGGATCGTTGATCGTGATCTCGAACGTCTGGATGTTTCTCACCCAGCCGCCCTGGAGATTGCCGCCCCAGATGCAGAACTCGATCGTTCCCGCCTCGGTGGGCGTGCCGGAGAGAGTACCCGTCTTTTCGTCGAGCGTGATGCCCGCGGGCAGTTTGCTCTGCTCCCAGGTCGCGCTCTTGCCGGAACCGATGGATATATCGCCGAGGATATAGGTGTATTCCGTGCCCTCTGCCACGTTGGGCATCTTGGGAGGAGCCACGCTTATCGCGTCCTCACCCGTGGGAAGAGGAACTCCTACGGTGAAGGAAACGCCGGCATATTTCTCGTTAAGGTTCACGTCGGGAGCGTTCTCGTTGGGATAGGGGTTACCCGTACCTTCGTTGCCCTCGCCTACGTTGAGGTCGTACATCGCGCGATCCGCGGTAGCGGAGTTGGCGTAAGCGTACAGCGTGTGCATCGCGCCCATGCGGACGTAATACCACTGCGTATACGAATCTACCTGATCTACGACTTCGAGCTCGTACGTATCCGCCTTGCCCGCTTCGTAGCCTTCTTTCACAGCCCTCTTTTCGACGGTGACTTTATTGTTGACCGTGTCGTACGTGCCGCCGAGGATGTCATAGAACGCCGTGTCGCCCGTTTCGCTGGTGACGTTGGCAAGCAGCTGGCTGCCGCCCGCTCTGACCATCATGTCGGAAGTGTAGGACAGCTCTTTGGGCGTGACCGCGTCGGTTAAGGAAAGACCCTTGTAGCCCCATTCTTCACGGATGATCTCCCACTGATAAGCATGGTGGCTGGCGGACTGCCTGTCGCCGATGTTGTTGTAAGAGGTCATCGTGCCTCTGAGCTGGTAATCCTGCAGGCAGATCTGGAATGCTTTGAAGTAGATCTCGCGCGCCGCCTGTTCGGAAGCGTAGGTGTGACGGTTGTATCTGCCCGTCTCGTTCTCGTTGAACGCGTTGTGCTTCGCGTAAGTGATGAGACCCTTGGACTCCGCGCCCGCGCCGTGGCAGCCGGAGATGTGACCGATGAGGTAAGGATCCTCACCGTAGTACTCGGGGTTACGTCCGCCCCATGCGGAACGGTGCAGGTTGCCGCTGACCGCGTACCAGCCGGTGACGCCGCTCCACAGACCGCACTCGGCGACCATACGGCCGCGCTCGTACTGGAGCTGCTTGTTCCAAGTTGCCGCGTTGACGGGCGAATCGCCGAACTGTATCCTCAGCTTGGTATGCACGCCCTGTCTGGACAGACCCATCATGTCGTCGCAGTGACGGGAGTTGGGAAGCTCGATGGAATCGATGCTCGCGGTGTTGAAGCCGCCCCAAAGGATGATGGTCTTGAGCTCATCGAACGTGAGCTGGTTCATGAATTCGGTCCAGACCTGCGCGCCGGTCTTGTTGCCGAACTCCGCAAGTTTCTCGGTGCCGTCGGGATCGACGCCCTTCATCTCGTAGAAGAGGATCCAGTCTTCGCCCGCAGCCTCTTTATCCGCCGCCTGCTTGGCGGGATCCGCCTGCTTCCAGGAGGTCTTCTCGCCGTCGCCGGTGATATCCATGAACTCGTCTTTAGTCACCGCCCAGGGCAGACCGGAGTTGTCCTCACTGTCCGCCGCCGCGGAAGCGTCTACCATGCCGTACTCACGAAGAAGCTCGTAATACGATTTGTCGACAGGCTTCGTCTGGCTGGACGTCGTATTGGGATAAGTCTTGCTCGGATAGTTGCCGTCCGCGTCCTGCTTCTTGACGTTGTATCCGTTCGTCGTCTGCTCGACGAGCAGTTCGTTGGACGTGTAGAAGGAGTTCGCGTTAAAGTCGTTGGACGCGTCGAGCAGGGTGAAGTACTTCTCGCTGCGTACCATATCTTCCGGCTTGCTCGGCTCGGGGAACGTGCCGTCGAAGCCGCTCTCCGCGGTCGCACGGGACATGAGCGTCATCTTGCCGTCGTCGACCATGTTCTGCTTGGTCTCGGGATCGTAGCTGAGCGTGTCCTCGAGGCTGTTGCCGGTGCTGAGCACGGGAGTGATCTCCTTGCCGGTGGCGGGAGAGTGGTTGAGGATAACGTCGCTGTCGAGCTCGAACGTTTCGGTAGCCACGACGTCGTGCGAGTTGTCCTGCAGCCTGAGTTCGTAAGTGCCCGCGTCAAGCTCGTAAGAGCTGTAATCGTTACCGTTCGCGTCATCCCAGTCGAAGGACGCAAGGTCGCGGATCTTGACCGAGACTTTTACGGTCTGCGAAGTTCCGGGAGCGAGGAGCCTGGTCTTCTCGAAGCCGACGAGCGTGACTTCGGACTTCTCCACTTCGCCGTCGATATACGGCGCGTGACCGTATACCTGCACGACTTCCTTACCCGCAACGTCGCCGGTGTTCGTGACCTTTACGGAAAGGGTTATCTTGCCGTCGAAATTCTCATCCTTGGCCGAAACGGACGGAAGTTTGTCCCAATCCGCGTCCTCGACGTCGACTATCTCTTTTTCGAACGTCGTGTAGGACAGACCGTGACCGAAAGGATACACGACCGCATCGTCGTACCAAACGTCGCCTTCGCCGGTGCCTTCGTCGTTCCTGCCCTTATCCGCGGCATAGGTCTCGTAGTAACGGTAACCCATGTAGATGTCTTCCTCGTACATCACGGGAAGAGCGTTCTTTCTCTTGTTGTTGTTCGTGCGCATCGCACGGATGTAATAGCGGTCGATCTCATCGTCGAACTGCTCGCCGTCATGGCGCAGACCCATCGCATAGGAAGAGCCGTGGAATATACGGGCTTTTTCCCACTCGGTCGCGTCCTTGCCGTCGACGGACGCATACGTCACGCCGCTGTTACCGTCGTTCGCCCACGTGGGATCGGACGTGAAATCGCGCGCCCACGTATTGATCGTTCTGCCGGAGGGATTGACCTCGCCGGTAATGATCTTGGCGATCTGGTGGATGTTGTTACGGCCGTCGGGTTTGGTGTTGGAGTTACGGTCGCCCGACCATATCACCGCGCTCACGCCGGGATCCTGTTCGAGTATGCCCGCTTCGAGCTGGTTCGCGCTCATGAACACCACGACGACGGTGTCGAAGTTGTCCGTAGCGTAAGCCACAAGCTCTTCCGCCGCTTCGCTGAGCATGAGAGGATGCTTGTAGTACTCGACGGTGTATCTGTCGGTCTCGCCGTCGTCCAGCTTTTCTTCGAGGTTATAACCCGTCTCGTATACTGTGACGAACCTTTTCTCTTTATTGTCGTATATCGTGTGGGCGAGGTTCTTCTGTTTGAATTCGCCGCCCGACGGGAGCAGATAAGGATTGCCGTGGTAGTCCTTGAAATCCTCTACGCTCGCGTCCTGAGGATCGGTTATGCCGTTGCCGGTACCTTCGACTTCGGCGCCCGGACCTTTGCCGCCGCCTTCCGCCTTTTTGACGGGAGCGTTGGCGATAAAGCCGAAGCCCGAGTTCTCGCCGGAGACCGAACCGAACGCCTGATCGAACATTATGATGGCTGCGTCGTTATAGAGAATCTCGTTCTTCTGCTTTACGTCGTCGCTGTAATTGCGGGGAAGAGACTCGGTCTTCTCCGCGTCGCCGACGATATTGCCGAGGTTAGCGCTTATCGCGGCGTTGGTGTTGACGCCGAAGCCCTGATTCTCGAGACCGGAAGCCATCTGATTGAGCTTATCGCTGCTCGTACCGAACAGGCTCACCTTCATCTCGCCCGTGAGAGGAAGAGCGCCGTCGTTCTTGAGCAGTACCGTTCCTTCCGCGGATATCTGGTTCGCTACCTTCGCGCTCGCGTCGGCTACTTCCTGTATGCTGGAAAAGTCCGTATTGTAAGGAGCGTCATGAAGGAACGAATTGTAGTACTCTGCGCCGCGCGCCGTCAAAACGTTGGGCAACACGATCGCAGCCGCCATGATCAAAGAAAGCGCGATGAGCGCGAAGATCTTGACGGATGTCTTCATTGTTTTTGATTTCATCTGTTTTCTCCATTTGATGCGTCCGCATTTCTGCGGTTTCGGAAAGTTATCATCTCCCCTGTTTATGTTCTTACCGATTTGATTTTCTCGTTTTCCCCTCCTTTGATTTATTCTCTTCGGATTATATAATAAAGAAAACGGCACATTCAACGGACCGACGACAACGAGCCCGTATTTTGCGGACAACGGGTAGAGCAGCGTCGACGAACGTTTGAAAAACGTCGACGAGCGGCGGACGTCGCACCGAATGCAGACGCCTCCGCATATAAAAAAGCGCCCCTTTCGGGACGCGAAAAACAGGTCGGACAAACATCGAGCCGCGCCCGTATGGGGCGCGGCTCGGGATGCAAACAAACTTTTTTTGTACGGCTACCGCCTGACGATAAACTAAAATTGGAAATACACGAATGCGGATGTGCCGCTGGAGGATATCAGGATGAACCAGGCAAGGGCGATCGCGAGGACCGAACAGCCCAGGGATATCGCCCGGCGGGCGTACAGACTGCGCTCTCCCGCCGCGGCGGCGTCGGGCGACGAAATGAGCTCCGAAGAAGGCAGCGGCTGCGCGGCGTAAGGGGCGGGTTCGGCTGCCGACTTTGCGGGAGCGGGCTGCGCGGCGTAAGCGGACGACTGCCCGAACTCCGCCATATCGTACAGTTTGAGCATACAAACGAGTACGAGCGCGAGGCGGAGCAGATCGGATATGTTCATGGAAAGAGCGCCGAGAGCGGAATCGAGATACGCCGCACCGAAGCCTATATCCGTAAAGAGCTTTGCGAAGATCTCGCCTATCTGCGCTATCGACTGCGCGCGGAACATCAGTGCCCCGATTATGCACAGCATGAACACTATCGCCCTGCGGATAAGCACGACTATTACGCCGTTGTTGTCTATTTTCAGTTTATCGCACATCGCGTGATAGCGTTTGCGCAGGAATATCTCGATCGTCATTATCACCGCGACGAACAATCCCCAGCACATATACGTCCAGTTCGCGCCGTGCCATAAGCCGCACAAAGCGTACACGATGAATACGTTGAGTATCTGCCGCGCTTTCCCCTTCCGACTGCCGCCGAGCGGGATATAAAGGTAATCGCGGAACCAGGTGTTGAGGGATATATGCCACCGACGGATGAAGTCCCGCATGCTCGTAGCCGAATACGGGCGGTCAAAGTTGCGCATGAGCTTTATGCCCATCATGCGCGCCGAGCCCATCGCGATCTCCGAATAACCCGCGAAATCGCAATACAGCTGCACCGCGAACAACGCTCCCGCGGCTATCACCGCCAAAGAATTCGCGGAAGCCATATCCGAAAACACCGAGTCCACGAACTTCCCGAGGAAATCCGCGACCACGCACTTGCGGAAGAACCCGACCGCCATTATCCGAAAGCCCGCTTCGAGATCCTCGCGGTTCGGCGAATGCTTCTCGCGGAGCTGCGGGATAAGGTTCTCGGGCCGCTCGATGGGCCCCGCCACGAGCTGCGGGAAGTAGGACACGAACAGCGCGTAATAACCGAAATGCTTTTCGGGCGCCATGCCGCGGTATACGTCGATGACGTAAGAGAGCGTCTGGAACGTATAGAACGATATGCCGACGGGCAGTATGATATCCAGCGCGACGCTTTCGATATCCAACGCGAAAAGATTGAGGAAGTCTATCACGCTGCCGAGCAGGAAGTTGAAGTACTTGAAAAATATCAGCGTGCCCAAACACACTATGAGCGTAAGCGCCAGCCAAAGTTTCTTTATCCCCTTCCTTTCGGTGCGCGCTATCAGCAGCCCCGCGACGTACGACACTATTGTCGTGCCGAGGATAAGGAACACCAGCCACACGTTCCAGCTCATATAAGCGTAATACGACGCTATGAGCAGCCACACCCACCGCACCTTATGCGGCAGCAAGAAATATACGAGTATGACTACGGGGAGGAATATAAGGAATTGCAATGAATTGAACGTCATTTCTTACCTCCCCTCACATACCCGGTCATATTGAGCGACAGGAATATGAGCGTCACTATGAGCGCTTCCTGCATCCCCGCGCCGAGAAGCAGCGTAAACGTGAACGCCGCGATGAAGATCGCCGCCGATACGATATGCACGGCATATCCTGCGCGTTTGACGATGCCGAATACGCACAGCGCGAACGCTATGCCGTACCCGACGAGCAAAAGCGGCGTTTCGAGTATCACGCTTTCCATGCAAACATTTCCTTTATCTTAAGTTTATCCGTCTTGCCGGACGACGTTTTGGGGAAAACGTCGGTAACGATAATGCGTTCGGGGATCTCGTGCCCGGAAAGCGCACCAGCCAAAGCCTTTTTGAGCGAACTCTCGTCGGGCGAACACCCTCGCACGGGGATGACCGCGGCACACGGGACTTCCCCGAAACGGTCGTCCTTTACGCCCACTACCGCTGCCTGATATACGTCGGGGAGCGAAAGAAGGGCGTTCTCTATCTTCCCCGCGGAGATATTCTCGCCGCCGCGGATGATTATATCCTTTTTCCTGCCGCTGACGTGCAGGATACCGTTCCCGTCCATATAGCCGAGATCGCCCGTGTGCAACCTGCCTTCGGAGTCGACGACCGCTCTCGTGGCTTCCTCGTCGTTATAATATCCGAGGAAGAGGGTCATTCCGCGCACGCATATCTCGCCTTCCGCCCCGATACCGACTTCGGCGCCGTTTTCATCGAGGATGAACGCCTCCGTCATGGGGTACAGCCTGCCCACGCCCGCGGCTCTCTCTTCCACGCCGTCGCGGTAACGCATTGTGCTCACGCCGACGCACTCGCTCATGCCGTAACCCGGCATGAGGCGCAGTCCGAGCTCCCCTTCTATGTAGCGCATCTGATCCGCGGTAAAAGGACCGCCCGCCATCAGCCCGAGGCGCAGCGACGAGATATCGTAAGACTTATGGCGGCCGTCCGCGAGCATATCCAGAAACAGCGTGGGAACGGAATATATGACCGACACTCCGTACTTCTGTATGGTCTTCAATATCCCGTCCACCGAAAGGTCCTCGGGAAATACGACGGGATGTCCGCAGAACGTCGCGCACGCGATGACGGCGAACCCGAACACATGGTTGAGCGGCAGCAGGGATATCGCGACGTCGTTCTTGTCCTCTTCGAAAAGCGGCATCGCGTCCGCGGGATTGCTTATGCAGTTTTTGTGACTGAGCACCACGGCTTTGCTCTTGCCCGTGGAACCCGACGTGAATATGACCATGAACGGATCGTCGGGAGAAATATCCGTCGTCGGCTCCGCTGCGCCGCCGTCTGCGCGGAAGGACAAGGCGGCGCCTTCCGATCCGGATCCCGCCTCAACGCGCCACTCACCCGTTTCGTCCGAAATATAATACCTCGGCGCGATATCCACTCCCGACTGCGCTATATATTCGCGGACGCCGAAATGGGGATCCGTCAGCACCGCGACGGCGCCGAGCGCGGACATGGCGAGCGAGATAAACACCGTTTCGGGACATCTTACCGCCCTGACAGCGACTATATCGCCCTTCTTTATCCTGCGCGCCGCAAGGTCGGCGGCAAGCCCGTTCACGACGGCGAACGCTTCGCCGTATGTGAACGTCTTTTTATCCGTAACGAGATAAGCGCGATCCTTATCTTCAAGAGCCGCTTTACGGAGATATCCGTACAAAGCGATACTGCACTGTCTTATCTTTTCTTCGGGTATTTTCATTCTTCTCTCCCTTATGATGATTTTCAATAATACCTCACGCGGCTCTGGTACTTTTCCCAGCCGCCCGCGCAGCCGGCTACGCTCGTGCCCTCTTTGAGGTAAATGTAGCATCCGTCCGCGCCTTCGAGGAAGTCCTCGCCCGCGCTTATGCCGATGATGTCGTCATGCTCGAACACGAGCGCGGTAAGACGGACCGCGCCGTCGAACGAGCGGTCGTAAATGTTCTTTATGCTTTCGGGCAGCGTTATCCTGCTCACCGTCGTGTTCCCCGCGAACACCTCGGGCGCGAATTCGCGCACGGGCACGCCGTCGTAAGAGGAAGGAACGGTTATCTCCGTCATGGTCTTTCCCTCTTCGGTGAGCGAAGTCAGGCGCACGTATTCCCTGCCCGTCCCGTCTGTCAGTACTTCGTAAGTGAATTTATCCGCGTCCTCGTTGCTTCCCGAAGAGACGTCTTCCACGGGAAGTTCGGGCATTTCGGGTATCTCTATGGCGTTGGGCGTCGTGATCCCCAGCTGTAATTTGAGATCCTCGGCAAGCAGGTCGGTGAACACATACATGCCCGCGGAGTTCATGTGCACGTTGTTGTCGTAGAACCAGCGGCAGTCGAGCATGCTTTTGGTCGGATGCCCTATCACGTCGAAGTCCAGCGCGCCGCGAAGATACGAATAGTACTCCGAAGCGGCGGCTTCCGCGCCCTCGCCGAACATCAGCTCGTTCATGGGCACAAAGCCGAAATACACCTCCGCGCCGCGCTCTTTGAGCTCCGCGGCATAATCGTTGACGTAGTCGATGAACCCGTCGCCTATGACGGACGTCGAAAGATCGCTCGTCATCGTAGGGTCGTAGCCGCCCGTCATAACGTTATACGGACGGTCGTAAGTCATGTAGCCGACGTCCGCTCCGCTCTCGTCTTCGAAAGCCGCGCTCGAATACGCGTCCACCGCGGGAGCCTTCTCTCCCGAGCGGATATACCCGAACTTCTCGCCCACGTAGCCGACGAAATTGCCCGTCATCTCCGCGGCGTTCTCCGAAGCTATATCCGAGAGCATGGAAAAATCGCCGTCCATGGCGCGCCACGCGTCTTCCGCCGAAAAGTACAGCGACATGGACTGCTCGATGGGCTCGGGCATGACCACGACGATATCCCCTTCCGAGATATACGGACGGCTGAGATCGAGCATGAGCTTGGTGCCGAGCGCCGCGTACAGCCCGAAATTGACGACGCTGTACCCGGAGAATTCGTTTTCGAGCAGGTCGCTCCTCACCCCGAACGCCACCGCGCTGTTGCCGACGAGCACTATCTTTTTGCCCTCGGTGTCTTTAAGGCGGCGGTACATGCGGGAAAGCTCGCCGTAATACGTTTCGTCGAAGCGCGGCTGCGTGGCGAACCCCGTGATGACGAGCGTCAGCGGCGCGACGAGCACGAGCACGAGTACGAGAGCCGTGGTTATGATAGCTTTTTTCATGCGTTCTCCCCGTGCGCCGCGAACAGCGCGTCCGTTATCATGTCGGTATACTCGGGCACTTTATACCCGCAGAGGTGGAAATCCGCGTCGAACATGTCTTCCGTGCGGTACAGCGTATCCGCCAGCGGCGCGAGCACCGTGCAATGCAGCCGCTCGCTCACCGCGTCGTCGAAAGCTGTCACCCATTCGCGGAGCCCGGTATATACGAGCGGGATGTCGTACGGGCGCCCGTAGTACAGATACCCCGGATCTTCGGGCATGTTGCCCGGTCCCTCGAGACGCAGTTCGAGAGTATCCGTGTTCACGGGTGCGGTGATGAAGCACACCTCCGCGCCCATCGCCTTCATCTCGTCATAGTACGCGTTGAGCCTGCCGCTCGCCGTTTCGTCGTTGATGAATTCGGGAACGATATCCCCTTCGCCCGCGTCTATCCTGTCGCCGCGCGGCTCCTGCGGGAGCGCGAAGTTGCCGCGCTCGTCTATCCAGCCCGTATCGTTGCGGTATATCTTGCCGAAAAGGTTGATCCTGTCGGCATAGTCTTCGTAAGTCGTCGGCGCGAGCGTCTTGCGATAGCCGTTGAACTCGCAAAATCCGTTCAGAAGATCCTCGACGTTTCGGAAGTCCACCAGCCCGAGCAGATCCCAATTGGATTCCACGCATGAGAACATGCGCAGTTCGTTGTAATCGAAACCGGGCATACTCGGCGTCATCGTGGTGTCGTACATCAGGCTGTAAGGCGAAGAAGATTCGGGCACGTGGACGAATATGTCTCCCTCTCCCATATAGCTCATCATCATATCGAACTGCGCCGCTCCGCAGAACCAGCCGTTCACCGCCATATTGAGGCAGACGTACTCTTCGCCCGCGGCGGCAAGCTCGCTCTCCATACGGCAGGTATCCACCGAATTGAACGCGCCCGAACCGCCGAACACGAGCACCTTCTTCTTATCTTTATTGAGTATGAGAAGGTCGTACTTATCCGCGAAGTTCACTTCGGAGAACAGATTGGATCCGCCGAAGCGCGGCGCGAGCACCGCGTTTATGTGCACGGTGGAGAAATTCGGGCAGTCCTTGAAGGCGTCGTCCGAGATTTGGCTCAGGTTATCGTAAAAATACAGTTCCTCTATCGCGCAATCGGTGAACGCGCCGTCGTACACGGTGACTACCGTATCGGGCAGGATCACCGTCTTAACGTCGCCGCCGAAAGCGTTCCGCGCGATACTCTCCACGGGCAGCCCTTCTATGTGCGACGGAACGACCGCCGTTTCGTCGTCGCCGGTATATTTCTTTATCGTTACGCTGCTTTCCGTACTGCCGTATGTGAAATCCGAAGCGGGAGATTCTTTCGCCCACTCCGCGTAAAGGTCGAGCACTTTCCCGCGCACGGGCGTGACGCGGCTGCCCAGCCCCGTATGTTCTCCGCTGCCGTCCGCCTTCGTGTTCCAGCCCGTGAGGACATACCCGTCGCGCTCCAGCGTATCCGTGCCGAGCTCGGTATTGGGGCGCAGGCGCTTATTAAGCATGTGCGCCGTATAGTACGGCTTGCCCGCGTCGCTGCCGTCTATGTACACGCCGCCGTTGGGATGATACGCTATGCGGGCTTCCGCTTCTTCGCATATAAGGGTGAGCGCGAGAGGCGCGTTCACTCCGAGGACGGTCACCACGGTATCGCCGTCGTAGCCGTTGGATATCTCCGCAGCCACCGCGCCGCCGCGGCTCGTCGTCACCTCGCTCACGCAGAAGTCGCCGACCATTTTAAGCGTGAACGACGCGCTGCCGCCGCTAACCACATCCACGGGGTTCTCGCTCACCACCGAGTATTTTTCGTCGTCCGCCGTTATCGAAACGGTAAAGTACGTCTTGTCTCCCTGCTCGGGATCGGGATCTTCGGGATCGGGATCCGTACCGGGCTCCGTACCCGGATTAGGGTCGTAGTATTCTCTGATCGCGCCGCAGCCGGGCATGAGCAGCACGCCGAATACCCCGCCGACGCAAAGCGCCGCGGCAAGGACGAGCGAGACCATGACCTTAAACAAGTATCTGTTCATCTTCATTTCCTCCCCGGGAGCCGCCGCACGAAAAACGACGGCACCCTTTACGATGCCGCCGTCTGCCGCTCCCGCGGAAAAAAGTTCGTTAAAATAGACGCTTGCGAAATGACTGCCGACGGACACCGCCGAAAAAGCGTGCCTGCCACGCCTTTTCGAAAATATTTACAAAATATTTTGCAGATCCTTCACTCGCCCTCATTTCTGCAAGACGATTATACCATACCATTGAACGTTTGTCAATACCGTTTACGGGAAAATTTTTACACAAAGTGTAACGCGACGACACCGGGCAAAGCACACCCGCCGGACAGAGGGCTCAAACGCTGCGCGCGGAACGAACGGCTCTTTATCCGATCTTATACACGCGCAAACGCGCGATACGTCACTCTTCGCTACGCAATATCTTATACAATTCCCTTGCCATCGATCCCATGACGTTGGCGTAAAACTCAGGATCGCTGAAAAGTTTTTTGTATGCGTCGGAATTGCTCAGCCAGCATTGGGTAGCGAGCTCCTTGAATTTTTCGGGGAACAGACTCTTTTCAAACATCTCGGGTGTGGTGTCCTTGGCGTAATGCCGGAATTTACGAAGGTCGCCGTCGCACATGAACATCCGGTAAATGCTTTCCACGATGACTCTGTCACCCTCCGTGAACCTGCCGTCGAAACGCTCGTTCACGCGGTCTATGATATTCTGTAACGTATTCTTCCTCGGGACCTTCGGCTTTGCCTTATCCGCCGACGGCACGAGATCGACGTCTTTTTTATCGAGGACTATCGCGCCTTTGAAAGTTTCGGAGAGAGAGGCGTATTCGAGCTTGATCTTGCTCTCGACGTCCTCGTACGGGTGCTTGGCTTTGGGCAGCAGTTTTAACAGATTAGACGCGAACACGTATTCTTTGAACAGCTCTTCGTCGTGCAGGCGGACGAGCTGCGTTATGTACGCATACGCTTTTACGAATTTGCGGACCGCCATGCGCGCGTTGAATTTGCTCTCCTCGGTACCGAGATCCAGATAACGCTCCACCACCGGTTTCATGATACCGCTCAGTCTGCCGAGCGCCGCTGCGTCCTGTTTTTTGCCCGAGTGCGATGTCATGAATGCAAAATATTTATCCGCATCGTCGCCGTTATACAGCATGAACGGCCGTATTTTGGTGCGCAGGTCGTATACGCGGTTGAGATCGGTGCGCCCGTCCAAAAGCGTAGTCTCGTAAAACGGCTGGAAACTTTCGCGTATCGCCTTTTCGTCGTTCGCGAAATCCAGCACGAACGTAGACGTCTTGCCCCCGGCGGTGCGGTTGAGCCGTGAAAGCGTCTGCACGGCGTTTACCCCTTTAAGGCGTTTATCCACATACATGGAATGTAGCAGCGGTTCGTCGAACCCCGTCTGATACTTATTTGCCACGACGAGGATATTTTTCCTTGCGGAGCGGAATTCGCGGCGGAACCGTTTATCCGTCGTGATTTGCCTGCCGTCGTCGTCCGTATTGAGCTCCGCTTCGGTATACTCGATGCCGTCCACATTAACGCTCCCCGAGAACGCGACCATGACTCCGCAGCCGCGGCTCTCTTCGGGGTGCGCTTTCATGTAGTCCTTTATCGCGAGATAGTAACGCACGGCGTTGGCGCGGCTGTCGGCGATGACCATCGCCTTTCCCCTGCCGCCTATCTGGAAGCGCCCGTTTTCGAGGAAATTGCTCATGATCATATCCGTTTTCTGCGCGATGGTATAGCCGTTTTCCTTGTAATACCTGACGAGCGCTTTGAGCGCGGGACCTTCGATGAGCTCGGGATTATCCGCCGAAACGCGCACGAGACGAAACGCCTCTTTTATCGTGGTATAGTTCGCGAGCACGTCTAAGATGAATCCCTCTTCTATCGCCTGGCGCATGGAGTACACATGGAACGGTCTCGTCTTGCCCGTCGCGGGGTCGGGCGTGCCGAAAAGCTCGATGGTCTTATTCTTGGGAGTGGCGGTAAAAGCGAAGAACGATTGGTTCTTGTGCATGCCCTGCGCCATTATGGTATCGACGAGCATGTCTGTCGTGTCCACCTCTTCCTCTTCGACGCCCTCTTCCGCCGCGTATTCTTTTATGGCAAGACCCTTATCTATGAGCGCGCGGCGCAACGTCTTCGCGCTTTCTCCGCTTTGACCCTGGTGCGCTTCGTCTATGATGACCGCGAAATTCCTTCCCGCAAGGTCGTCGAAATCCTTGTAGGCATACAAAAATTTCTGTATCGTGCAGATGATTATGCGCTTTTTGTCGTTTATGGCGTCCGTGAGCCCGCGGGAGCGTTTCTTATCGTCTATCGCCTCGACGAGCCCCGGAGTATGATCGAAACTTATGATGGTATCCTGCAATTGGCTGTCGAGCACCACGCGGTTTGTCACCACGATCACGGAATCGAATATCGCGTCGTTCCTGTCGTTATGCAAAGACGCGAGCCTGTAAGCTATCCACGCGATGGAATTGGATTTGCCGCTTCCCGCGGAATGCTCTATGAGATAGCTGCCGCCCGCTCCGCGCGCTTTTACGTCGGCGGCGAGCTTGAGCACCACGTCGTATTGATGATAGCGCGGGAAAATGAGCTTTTGCTTTTCCGTCGTTTTTATCTGTCCGCCGATCTCGACTTCTTCCTTTTCGGTCACGGAAGAGATGAATTTGTTTATAAGGTCGAGTAGGCTGTCGCGCTGCAAGACCTTTTTCCATAAATATGCCGTCGAATAATCGTCCGGATCCGCGGGGTTGCCCTTTCCCCCTTTCACGCCCGCACCGTTGCTGCCTTGGTCGAAAGGGAAAAACCGCGTAGCCGTACCGGCGAGCTGCGTCGTCATGTACACGTCGTAAAGATCCGCGGCAAAGTACACGAGAAAACGGCGATCGAGACGGAAGCATAATTCCTTGGGATCGCGGTCATTTTTGAACTGCTCCATCGCGCACTCCGCGTCCTGCCCCTTGTATTGGTTTTTGAGCTCGAGCGCGACTACGGGTATGCCGTTCACCGAAAGCACCATATCTATGGTATTGTTGTTGTGCGGCGAATACGCGAACTGCCGCGTACAGCCGAGAATGTTGCACTTATACAACGCGGTCTGCGCGTCGTTCAATTCGGACTCCGGTTTGAAGTAGCATACTTTGAGCTTTATCCCCATGTCCTCTATGCCGTTTTTGAGGACATACACCAACCCGTTCTCTTTTATTGCGTTTTCCAGGCGGCGGTATAACTTTTCCTGCGCGTCCGCTCCGTAATATCTGACATACCGATCCCACGCCTCGGGCTGTGAGCGTATGATAAAATTGATAAGGACTTCCATGTATATCGCCTTGTCCTTATCGTAATGGTATTTATGTATACGATGCCCGTCCGGATTAAGGTATGAAAACTGCTCATACCCGCCTTCCGGACTTATAAGAAAACTTTCGATATCACTCTCAAAGCGTTTTTCGGATGTGTCAAACATCATAACTCCTTTTATATCAACTAATCATTTTTGCGATTTTTTCTTCCGATATTTCTCGTAATTCACGGATCGTATAAAACAACGTACCGTCTACAATCGCTTTGGGCGGCTGTACTAATTTT
>DXHS01000070.1 GCA_019113275.1 Candidatus Protoclostridium stercorigallinarum | reverse complement strand
CTCATCGACGGCGACGCTCCCACGATAAACGGCAGGACGCTCGCGGAGAACTTCGCGAACGCCGAGATAACGGACACCAACGTTATCCACACCTGCGACGAGCCGCTCTCGCCCACAGGCGGGCTCGCGTTCCTAAAAGGCAATATCGCCAGGGAAGGCGCGGTCGTCAAGCGCAGCGCGGTAAGAAAGGAGATGCTCAAATTCACGGGCATCGCCAAGTGCTATAACAGCGAAGAAGAAGCCGTGCGCGCGATCATGGGCGGCGAGATAAAGGAAGGCAACGTCGTCGTCATACGCTACGAAGGACCTAAGGGCGGTCCGGGCATGCGCGAGATGCTCTCGCCCACGTCCGCGCTCGTCGGCATGGGGCTTGACGCAAGCGTGGCGCTCATCACGGACGGGCGTTTCTCGGGCGCAACGCGCGGCGCCGCAATAGGACACGTCGCTCCCGAGGCTGCCGCAGGCGGAGAGATAGGCATCATACGCGACGGCGACAGGATCAAGATAGACATACCCGCGGGCAAGCTCGATCTCGACGTTTCCGCGAAAGAGATCGCCGCGCGCATGAAGAAAACAAAGGCAAAGGATTCCAACCCTACGGGTTATCTGCTCAGGTATTCCTACCTCGTTACCGACGCTCCTCACGGCGCGGTGATGAAAAAGAAATTCTGAAAATAAGGATATAACATATGGCAATGACACTTTCGCAAAAGATACTCGCCGCGCATGCGGGTCTGGACAACGTAGTCCCCGGTCAGCTCATCACCGCAGACCTCGACCTCGTGCTCGGCAACGACATCACCTCCCCCGTCGCCATCAAAGAGATAGAAGCTCACGGCGGCGGCAAGGTGTTCGATAAAAGCAAAGTCGCGCTCGTGATGGATCACTTCGTGCCCAACAAGGACATCAAGAGCGCAGAGCAGTGCAAATGCTGCCGCGAATTCGCGCGGGCGCAGGGCGTGGAGAATTTCTTCGACGTCGGTCAGATGGGAATAGAGCACGCTCTTCTCCCCGAAAAAGGACTCGTGAGCGCGGGCGATCTCGTCATCGGCGCGGACTCGCACACCTGTACGTACGGCGCTCTCGGCGCGTTCTCCACGGGCGTGGGTTCCACCGACATGGCTTACGGCATGCTCACGGGCAAGGCGTGGTTCAAAGTGCCGTCCGCGATCAAGGTCGTGCTCAAAGGTAGGAAAGCCAAGCACGTTTCGGGCAAGGACGTCATACTCCACCTCATCGGCGTGATAGGCGTTTCCGGCGCGCTGTACAAATCTCTGGAGTTCGTCGGCGACGGCTGCGCGGACATGACGATGGACGACCGTCTCACGATATGCAACATGGCTATCGAGGCGGGAGCCAAGAACGGGATATTCGCCTGCGACGACATCACTCTCGCGTACCTTAAAGAGCATTGCAAGAAAGCGCCCAAGGTATTCGCCGCCGACGCCGACGCCGAATACGAGCGCGAGGTCGTCATCGAGCTGGATAAGCTGAAGCCCACGGTATCCTTCCCTCACCTGCCCGAAAACACGCATACGGTGGACGAGATCGGAGACATCGCGATCGACCAGGTCGTCATCGGCAGCTGCACGAACGGGCGCATAAGCGATCTGCGCGCGGCGGCGGAAGTGCTCAAGGGGCGCAAAGTAAACAAAAACGTCCGCACGATAGTCATCCCCGCGACGCAGAGCATTTACATGCAGGCTCTGGACGAGGGGTTGATAAAGACCTTTATCGAAGCGGGCGCGGTGGTGTCCACTCCCACCTGCGGACCCTGCCTCGGCGGATATATGGGCATACTCGCGAGCGGCGAGAAGTGCGTCGCCACGACCAACCGCAATTTCGTCGGACGTATGGGCGCGACGGACAGCGAGATATACCTCGCTTCGCCTTACGTCGCCGCATGCTCTGCCGTTCTCGGCAAGATCGGCGTGCTGTAAGTTTTTTTGCGGGATTTCCCGGAAAATCTTTTTTAGGCAAAAAAGGTTTTCCGGACCTTTCCAAAAAACTTAAACCGAAAACCTGTGAAAATTTTAACATTTAAGTTTATCGAGAAAATAATATAGCGTTTTTAAGTTTCTTATTTTAATTTAAGTTTCTTGAAAAGGGAGGATCCGATGCCGTCCCGATAGGATACCGCGACATAGCCGCTCGCATTTAGCGGCGCAAAATCGCGAGGTCAGGTGCGTGAAACGGAGCGAAATTGTACCCGCAGCGGTACTATGAGCGACGTTTTGCGCGCATCACCCGCGAGATTGCCCGATAAATGTATTCTATCGGGAACGGCATCGGATATGGGAAATCTTCTTTTCAAAGAAGATTTCCCCCGCAAAACTTGGCAAAGAAAAATAAAATAAAGGAAAAAAGAAAATGAAAGGAACAGTACATAAATACAAAGATAACGTCAATACCGACGAGATAATCCCCGCGAGGTATCTCAACGACTCCTCCCCCGCCGCGCTTGCGGCTCACTGCATGGAGGATATAGACAGGGAGTTCGTCAAAAAGGTAAAGCCGGGCGACATCATCGTCGCGGAAAAGAACTTCGGCTGCGGTTCGTCGCGCGAGCACGCCCCGATAGCGATAAAAGCGAGCGGCGTATCCTGCGTCATCGCCTGCGACTTCGCGCGCATCTTCTTCCGCAACTGCATCAATATCGGGCTCCCCATACTCGAATGCCCCGAAGCGGCAAAGGACGCCTCGGACGGCGACGAAATGGAAGTGGACCTTGCGACAGGCTCCGTTAAGAACCTGACGAAGAACAAGAGCTACTCCGTTCCGCCCTTCCCACCCGAGATCCGCGCGATCATCGCCCGCGGCGGCCTGCTGAACAAGTGAGGCGGATAAGCGAACAACGGCACCCAAAAGACCGAGGTCAACGCCTCGGTCTTTTATAAAACATAGCGGCGGCGCACCGCATTACCTGCGGCATGTGTCAAAGGCTTGACAAAAACGGCGGGTTTGCGATAAAATAATAACCGAAAATAATTTTGCGGAGATAATACTGTATGAGCAAAAAAAAGATAGTCGTCCTCGCGGGCGACGGGATAGGTCCTGAGATCACCGCGGCGGCGGTGGAAGTGTTGAAGAAGGTCGGCGAGACGTTCGGGCATGAGTTCGAGCTCGACTATAAACTCCTCGGCGGCTGCGCGATAGACAAGTTCGGCGTGCCGCTGCCCGACGAAACGGTGGCGGCGTGCAAAGCGTCGGACGGCGTGCTGCTCGGAGCGGTTGGCGGTCCCAAGTGGGACGCGCTGCCCGCGGACGTGCGCCCCGAAAAAGGTCTGCTCGGCATACGCAAGGCGCTGGGACTTTTCGCCAATCTGCGCCCGGCGGTCATATATCCCGAGCTCGCGGACGCAAGCCCACTCAAAAAGGAGGTGCTTGCACGCGGCGTGAACGTCATGGTGGTGCGCGAGCTCATCGGCGGAATATACTTCGGACCGCGCGGCACGAAAGAAGACGGTAAAGTCGCTTACGACACGGAGATATATTCCGAAGACGAAGTGCGCCGCATAGCGAAGGTCGCTTTCGACCTCGCGCGCGGCCGCAGAAAGAAGGTCACGAGCGTGGATAAAGCCAACGTGCTCGTTTCCTCGAGACTGTGGAGACGCGTCGTCGAAGAAGTGCACGAGGACTATCCCGACGTGGAGCTCTCCCATATTTACGTGGACAACGCGGCGATGCAGCTCGTGCGCGATCCTTCGCAGTTCGACGTGCTGCTCTGCCCCAATATGTTCGGCGACATACTCAGCGACGAAGCGAGCCAGATAACGGGCTCCATCGGTCTGCTCCCTTCCTCTTCGCTCGGCACGGAGAAAGCCGGATTGTTCGAGCCGATACACGGCAGCGCGCCCGACATCGCGGGCAAGGATATCGCGAACCCCATAGCGACCATACTCGCCGCCGCAATGCTGCTCGACAACATGGGCATGGGCAAGGAAGCGCGCGCGGTGGAAAACGCGGTAGGCGCGTTCCTTTCCGACGGCTGGCGCACGCCCGATCTCGGCAAAGGCAAACAGGTCGGTTGCGCGGAAGCGGGCAGGCTCATAGCCGGTTACGTACACGCATAAAAACGAATAACGGGAGGAAACGGTGACTCACATAACGGTAAGAGGATTGACCGAGACCGACAGAAACGAATACCTGAGCATGGCGGAGGAATTCTACTCGTCCCCCGCCGTTCTCCATGCCGTTCCGCGATCGCATTTCGAGCGGACGTTCGACGATCTCATGCACGGCGACCCGTATTCCCGAGCGCTGATCACCGAAACGGACGGCAAAGCCGCTGGGTATATCCTGCTCGCGCTCACCCGCTCGCAGGAAGCGGGCGGCGACGTCGTGTGGATAGACGAGGTATACGTCCGCCCTTCCGCCCGCGGGCTGGGGCTGGGTACGCTGCTCATAAGCGAAGCCGTGAAACGCTTCCCCGCCGCACGCTACCGCCTCGAGCTCGAACCCGACAATACCGCGGCGCGCCGCCTGTACGAGCGTCTCGGTTTCACCGAACTCGGCTACTCACAAATGTACAAAGACGTGAACGGCGAAAAATAACGAAAACATATTGCAGTCGCGGATATGTTCGCCGCGACCGAAGCATAAGGAAATATCCCGAACGGCAAAATGCTCTTCGGGATATTTTTAGTTTTCCTTTGCCCGCGCTCTTACCTGAACGCGTTTTGCTCGGGATCGTAAACGAATCCGACAGAGGCAAGCGCGGATACTATCTCGTCCTCGCTCGCGCCCTCTTCCTCGCACAATTCGGCGAGCGACGAATAATTGTTGCGCAGCTTCATATTCACATAGCTCAGCAATATATACGGATCTTTGGGCAGCATGGCTACACTCCTTGATTAAATTGAGTATTCCCCGGAAAATCGGGATTATTTTCTACGCCCGAAAAGGCGCAGAGATATACCCGTTCATTTGTTTCGGACTAAGTTTCTCGGGAAGGTGAGGTACGGGGCGGAAACCCGCTCTTTACCGAAAGAGGGGTTTCCGCCCCGGTAACACATTACCTGATGAAGTTGGTCTTAATGGTATTTGTGACCGGCGGCAGGATGCCGTGTTCTTTTCCGCAGGCGATGAGCCTGAGCATCCACGCCATATTGAGCGCAAGATTGCGCATGGTGGCTACGCCCTCTTCGTCGAGCATGACATCCTCGGCTTTGGAGCCGTGCACCTCGTTCCAATAAGTGGAAGACACGACGGGCATCTGCGATATCGTGAAATACTTGTTCAGCTCGTCCACGCTCACCACCGTGCCTGCGCGGCGCGCGGAAGCTATCGCCGCCGCGGGCTTGTGCGGGTATCCGCCGTGCGCATAGAATACGCGGTCGAGCAGCGACACCAAAGTGCCGTTCGGCGAAGCGTAATACACGGGCGTGCCGACTATGAGCCCGTCCGCCTTTTCCAGCTTGTCTATCACTTCGTTGACCATATCGTCGCCGAATACGCAGCGGTGCGTGCCGCTCTTGCGGCAATGCCCGCAGCCTATGCAGCCGGATATGCGCGAGCTCCCGATATGTACGATCTCGCTGTCTATACCTTCCGCGGAAAGAGTTTCCGCTATCACGCCGAGCGCGGCGTTCGTGCAACCGTTCTTGTGCGGGCTGCCGTTTATCATAAGTACTTTCATTCTTCCGTTACCTCCGTTCGGATATATTATATACCCGAGGGAACGTATCAGTCAACCTATTCGGCATACGGCAAGAACGATTTGCGGTCATCTATCCGATTGACCGTGCGGGCGATTTGTGGTAATCTTAATGTATGGTCATAGATTTTCACACGCATTGCTATCCCGACGAGCTGGCGGCTAAAGCGCTGCGCGGCGTGGACGATAAGCGCGAAGGCGACGCCGACGGCACGGTGAGCGGGCTCAAAAAAGCGATGGCGGAGGCGGGCGTCGACCTCGCGGTGCTCCTGCCCGTGTGCGCGCACCCTGGACACGAACGCACGGTAAACGCCTTCGCCTCGGAAGCCGCAAAGAGCGGCGGGCTCATCCCCTTCTTTTCCGTCCACCCGTTCAGCGAAGGCGCGGACGAGCTGATACGCATGTATGCGGGCATGGGGATGAAAGGCATCAAGTTCCACCCAAACATGCAGCGTTTCTCTCCGCGCGACCCGCGGCTGTACCACATATGGCGGGCGGTGAAAGAATGCGGGCTCATAGCCGTGTTCCATTGCGGCAGACCGGGCGTGCACGATACCGAGTACGACGTGTACGCGCCCGACTTTCTGCCCCTTCTCGGCATGCTCGATCCCGAAAAGACCGTGCTCGCGCATACGGGCGGATACGGAGTAAGCGACGACGACATCAAAGTTCTCGCAGATACGGGCATGTATACCGATCTCTCGCTCGCTCCATCGCAATTCGACGACGAGCGTTTCGGGCGCGCGCTCGATCTGCTCTCACCCGACCGCATACTTTTCGGCAGCGACAGCCCGTGGCGGGACATAAAGCACACCTTGAATTTCATAAAGCGCAACGTGCATGACGAAAGAACGCTCGAAAAGATATTGCACCTGAACGCAGAAAAATTATTGGGGATATGAAACTGCCCGACGCGGTGGCGATACCGCGTCGGGCTTATACTATCATATCCTGTCTCAAAGACCGAGCCCTTGGCTAACGAAAGTCGGGATCCCGATAGCCGACCATATCAGACCTATACCGCTCACTATGAGGGCAAATACGGCGACGGCGAGCGTAGCCGCAGGGCGCACTCCGTTACGCCGCGCGGCTTTGTAACGCCGCAAAGCGACTATCGAAAGGACGAACGCCGCGATCATCACCGCCAGGCACACGAACATCCCGATAACGTACGGCACCGAGGACGGCTGAGGGATATCGGTATCTTGCGATAATATCGAAGCCAAAGCCCATCCGAACGTATTCGCGAATATATATCCCATCATCAGACCCATGACGATACACGATATGATCGCAGCGGCTGCCGAAACGATCGCAACGGCAAGCCCGTGAGTATTTTTGTACGAGCGCTCGGCAGACCCGAGCGAAGTTTCGCTTTGTTGCGCGGCAAACGGCTCATCCGCCCGATCTGTTTTCGGCTCGTCGTTCATTCGTTTTCCCCTTTCGGCTCTGCCGTGCGGCTGCGCTTATAAAGCGGCAGCAATGCGCGCGTGGCGCGTCTGTACTCTTCATATCCAGGTTTGCGGGATTGGTGCCCTTCCGCGAGCGGTATGCTTATAAAAATAAAGAGCAGCGTATTCGCGACCGCGCCGAAGATAAGGTACCACATGCCCGGCTGCACGCATAAGCTCGCCAGCGCCACCGCCCACCATACGGAGATCTCCCCGAGGTAATTGGGATGGCGGGAATACTTCCACAGCCCCTCGCGTATGAACCCGCCGCTCCCGCGAGCGCGGAAAACGTGCATCTGGGCGTCAGTTATCCCCTGCCACACGCAGGACGTAAGCACGAGCGCGGCGAATATTATGTACCCGGCGTTGATCTCCGGTTTCAGCACGACCGCATATGCCGCAGGCAGCGTGCATCCCCATACCACGAGAGTGGGTACCATATGTATGCCTATGAAATTTATAATCGGGTAGAACGCGCCCGTTTTTTCTTTGAGCATCGTATAGCGCCAATCCTGCGCGCCCAGCCCTTTGAAGGTATACGCCCAATTGACGGTCAGCCGCACGCCCCAAACGCATACGGGTACGAATATTATCAGTCCTGCGGGGCTCGCGCCGCTCACTGCGAGGCACGCCGCAAGTATGACTATCGGCTGCACGCTCCAATACGCGTCGTATACCGAAGCATTGCGCAGCGCTACGCTGAATATGAATACGAACACCGTCGCCGCGATATCCGCAAGAAGCGTGTTCAGCCACAGCCCGAACGGCAGCAGCAAGCCGAGCGCGATACCGCCCGCCGCAGCCGCGATGTATACGAGCGCGATGACCGCGATCCCGAAAGCCCTGCTTTCCGAAATATCTTTCTTTTCCGTCTCTTCCATAAGTACCTCTTGCCCGTCTCCGTAACGGGCATTTGTTTTACGGCAATATTATACCACACGTCCCGCCGTTTGACAACGGATATAAGGGCAAACGCGCGAACAAAACAAGGATAAAGAAAAAAGCGGAACGCTCTTTACGATACAAAACAAAAGTTCCGGAGCGCTCAATAAAAGAATAGGATAATAAAATAATGTTCATAGATTACTATATTTGATGAACACTCTTTTTTACATTATAACAGAATGATTAAAAAATAGCAATATATTCGGATATTTTTATATGAAATATTTTATTGAATTAGTATTGCCAAAGTGTTTTTATGTGTTCTGCGCTTGTATTTGTTCATCAAATATAGTATTTGATGAACGTTTAGAATACGCTATAATGCACACGGAATGAATAGTCTTACGGAGGTCGCGTTATGAGTAAAAGGAAATTATTGATCATCATTTTGCTGGCATTATCGGCAACGCTTTTGCTCGTGTGTGCCGCATTCTTTGCCGCTTGCGGAGACGATAAAACACTCGGCGACGGACAGAACACAGAACAAGGCGGTGAATATCCAAATCACGGCAACGATTCGGGGATAGTCCCTGGTGGTGACGATGAGCCCGGCACCGATCCGGATGACGATAAAGATGTTGCCGTTATTTCGGTCGCACTAAATGAAGATTCATTGGCATTGGAGGTAGGAGAAAACTATACGCTTGTCGCTACGGTCTCTCCAAGCAATGCGACGGATAATACTATATCTTGGTCGAGCGCGGATCCTTACGTCGCGTCTGTCAGCGGCGGGAAAATTACGGCAAAATCCGAAGGAGCAACGACGATCACGGCAACGGCGCATAACGGCAAAAGCGCGTCTTGTACCGTTATCGTCAATGATCTCGCACCCGAAGTCATCGAAGTAACTTCCGTATCGCTCAATAAAACGTCCTTGACGTTGGAGATCGGCGCAAGCGAAACGCTCACGGCGACCGTCCTGCCGGGCAACGCGACGGATAAATCCGTTACATGGACGAGTTCCGACCCTTCCGTCGCCACGGTCGTAAACGGCAAGGTTACGGCGATCGGCAACGGCACGGCAACGATCATCGTTACGACAAATAACGGCAAAACTGCGTTTTGTACAGTTGCCGTCAGCGAGCCGGCGCCCGAAGTCATCGAAGTAACTTCAGTCTCGCTCGATAAAACTTCTTTGATGTTTGAGATCGGCGAAAGCGAAACGCTTACGGCAATCGTTTTGCCGAATGATGCGACGGATAAATCCGTTACATGGACGAGTTCCGATCAGTCCGTGGCGACGGTTGCAGGCGGAAAAATAACGGCTGTCGGCAGAGGCACGGCAACAATCGCCGCCACATCACATAACGGAAAAACAGCAATATGTGAGGTCACGGTAAAAACTGCGCTCCCCGAAATCACGCAAGTCGAAGGTGCGATGATCAATGGAACAGACATTTATATGTTTGTCGATCATACGACGAACAGCGTTGCCCTCCTGAATAGAGTGACGGTTTCTTCGGGAAAATGGAGTCTGTATTCGGATATTCTCGGGCAAAACAAGATCCCTACTAAAATAGCTGCCGGCAGCAACGGAAAATTGCTGAACGGCGACAACGTGTTCTATATCATGTTGGAAGATGAAAACGGCGACCTTGCGGAAGTATATACGTTGACAATATACCGCAGCTATGCCGTTACTGTAAGTTATTACAATCACAAGAATGTTTTGATGTATTCCGAAACCGCTTATACCGGCTATGAATATGCGCTAAACTACGATTACACAACGCCCGGCTATACATTCCATGATTGGACGGAAAACGGAGCTATATATCAGACGCGCATTTTATGGGACGAATTATCCTTATATGCCGATATGAGGGCAAATTCTTACACTGTTGAACTCGACGCAAACGGCGGAACGGTGAGCGCTGATGAACAAGAAGTAACCTATGATACGGCGCGCCCTCTTCCCGTACCCGAACGCATGGGATATACTTTCCTAGGTTGGTATAGCAAAGAAATACGATTTACGGACGAATACGGTCAACCTTTGCCCGTATGGCAGTTAACGGAAGATAAGTCGCTGACTGCAAAATGGAAAATTAATAAGTACGATGTTGCCGTCGAATATGATGACAACGTAGGTACGGTGACCGGAGTAGGAACGTATGACTACGCTACGGAAATCACATGCACGGCATCCGCGCCCATTCTTGGATATACGTTTTCGGGCTGGTATCTGAACGGCGAACTCGTTACAACGGAAAATACATATTGTTTTGTACTTGGAGCAAACGATGTAACGCTACTTGCAAAATATGAATTGACAAAAGAAATGTCTGTTTTCACCTTCACTTCCACTACCACCTCTTGTATCATAACGGGAATAAAAGACAAAACGGCTAAGGAAATCGTCGTACCCGATTATGTGACGGAAATTGAAGAAGGTGCATTTTCAGGTTGTGCATCTCTGGAAAGTATCACACTTCCGTTCGTGGGTGGCAGCGCTTCGGCGACGAACGCTTCCGCTTCCACGTTGTTCGGTTATATTTTCGGCACGAGCAGTTATACGGGTGGAACCGGTACAACACAGTATTATGCAAATTCTTATTATACAAGTTCCTATTATGGATACTATTACATTCCCACATCACTCAGGAGTGTGACGATAACGGGCGGCAATCTGTTTTACGGCGCGTTCTATGATTGTAGCGGGTTGACGAGCGTAACGATCGGGAACGACGTAACGAGTATCGAAAGTTCTGCGTTCGAAAGATGCCGCAGATTGACAAACGTATATATAACCGATCTATCGGCTTGGTGCAGGATATCGTTTTCGAATTTTCATTCAAATCCGTTGTCTTATGCACAGAATCTCTATCTGAACGGTGAGCTTGTGACCGATTTGGTGATTCCGAGTGATATAACGAGCATCGGTAAATATGTGTTCGGCGGATACAGCAGGCTGACGAGTGTGAAAATTCATGACAGAGTAACAAGTATTTATGGCGCATTCTATAATTGCGACGGATTAAAGCGTGTAAATATTACCGATATGGCCGCTTGGTGTAGTATTTCCTTATCTGCTGCTACAGATAATCCGTTATACTATGCCGGCAACCTATATCTCAACGGAAAGTTAGTAACGAAACTTGTCATCCCTGACGGCGTGGAAAAAATTGCTTTTGCCGCGTTCTATGGTTGCCGCAGTTTTACAAGCGTGAATATTCCCAACAGCGTGACAAATATCGAAAAATATGCGTTCAGTGATTGCAGTTCGCTTATAAGCGTAACCATCCCCGATAGTGTTAAGAGCCTCGGTAGTTATGCATTCCAAAATTGCAGCAATTTGACGGACATGACTATCGGTAAATGCGTAACAAGCATCGGAAATTATGCATTCTATGGTTGCCGCATGCTGACGACGATTTACTATAATGCAATAGCAATTGACGATCTGACTTCTGCAAACTATATATTCTGTGATGCGGGCGACGACACAGGTATCACGATAGTTTTCGGGGATACCGTTAAAACAATCCCGGCTTACCTATTCTATGTAAGTTATTCGTCCTATCGCCCCAATTTAATCAGTGTAACGATCGGGAGTAACGTGACGAGAATCGGCAGTTCAGCATTCGAAGGATGCCACGGGCTGACGAAAGTGCATATAACAGATATTGCGGCATGGTGTGCGATCGAATTTAACAATTCTACAGCGAATCCGCTCTATTATGCACATAACTTATATTTGAGTGGTAAACTTATCACCGACCTTATCATTCCAAACAGCGTAACGAGCATCGGCAATTATACATTCTATAATTGCAGCGGGCTGACGAGCACCACCATTCCCGACAGCGTAATAAGCATCGGAAATTATGCATTTGAAGGTTGTAGCGGACTGATAAACGTAACAATCGGAAACAGTGTAACGAGAATTGGCGAGCATGCGTTCTATAATTGTGTCGGAATAACGCAAATTAATTATAATGCGATTTCCGTAAATAATTCATCAAGTTCCTCTGCTGTATTTGTGAATGCCGGATCCAATAGTAATGGAATCACAGTCGTGTTCGGAGATGACGTACAGACGATCCCTGCATATTTATTCACGGAATCCCGGTATATTATAAGTGTGACGATCGGGAACGGTGTGACGAACATAGAAAAGAGCGCATTCTCGGGTTGCAGCGGACTAACTAGTGTAATGATCTCGGGCAGCGTAACAAATATCGGCGATTCAGCATTCAGTAGTTGCAATGGACTGACAAGCATAACGATCCCTGACAGCGTGAAAAGCATCGGAAGTTATGCGTTCCGTGGTTGAAGCGGACTGACGAGCGTGACGATTGGAAACGGCGTGAAGAGCATCGGAAGTTATGCGTTTCGTGATTGCAACGGACTGACGAGCGTGACGATTGGAAACGGCGTGAAGAGCATCGGAAGTTATGCGTTCCGTGGTTGCAGCGGACTGACGAGCGTGACGATCCCAAACAGCGTAACAAGTATCGAAGATTCTACGTTTGAAGATTGCAGCGGACTGACAAGCGTGACCATCGGTAATAGCGTGACGAGTATAGGGCGGTATGCGTTTCGTGATTGCAGCTCACTTACAAGTGTGACGATTCCCGACAACGTGACGAATATCGGAAATTCTGCGTTCTCAAATTGCAGCAACCTTACAAGCATAACAATCTCAGACAGCGTAACAAGCATCGGCGGGTCAGCGTTCAATAATTGCATCAGCCTTAAGAACGCAACAATTCCCCACAGCGTAACGAGCATAGGTAATTCCGCATTCTTTGGTTGCAGCAGTTTGACGAGCATAACGCTCCCGTTCGTGGGCGGCAAAGCTTCGGCAGCGGACGCTTCCGCTTCCACGTTGTTCGGTTATATTTTTGGCACGAGCAGTTATACGGGCGGAACCAGCGCAAAACAGTTTTATGCAAATTCCTATTATGAATACTATTACATTCCCACATCGCTCAGGAATGTGACGATAACGGGCGGTGATCTTCTTTACGGCGCATTCTTTGGTTGTAGCGGGCTGACGAGCGTAACGATTGGAAACGGCGTAACGAACATCGGGGATTCTGCATTCTATGAGTGCAGCGGACTGACAAGCGTAACGATTGGAAATAGCGTAACGAGTATCGGGGGCTCTGCGTTCAGATATTGCAGCAATCTGAAGAGCATTGCCATTCCGGACAATGTAACGAGCATCGGGGGCTCTGCGTTTTATGAATGTAGCGGGTTGATGAGCATAACGATCGGAAACAGCGTGACGAGCATAGGAAGTTTTGCATTCTATGATTGTAGCGGGCTGATGAGCGTAACGATTGGAAACGGTGTGACGAACATCGGGGATTCTGCGTTCTATAAGTGCAGCGGGCTGACGGAAGTGCATATAACCGATATTGCAACATGGTGTGCGATAGAATTTGACGGAATTCCTGCTAATCCGCTTTATTATGCACATAACTTGTATTTGAACGACAAATTCATAACCGACCTTGTTATCACCGACAATGTAAAGAGCATCGGTGATCTTACGTTCTATGGTTGTAGCGGGTTGACGAGCGTAACGATCGGAAACGGCGTAACGAGCATCGGGGGTTCTGCGTTCTTTGATTGTAGCGGATTAACAAGCGTAACGATTGGAAACAGCGTAACGAGCATTAAAAGTTCTGCATTCTCGGGTTGCAGCGGACTGACGGAAATACATATAAGCGACATTGCGGCATGGTGTGCAATCGAATTTGACGGAATTACTGCTAACCCGCTTTATTATGCACATAACTTGTATTTGAACGGCAAGTTCATAACTGAGCTTATTATCCCCGACAGCGTGACAAGCATCGGAGATTATGCGTTCGGATATTGCAACAATCTGACGAGTATAACGATACCAAACAGCGTGACGAGCATAGGACGGCGTGCGTTCTTTGATTGTAGCGGATTGACAAGCGTAACGATCGGAAACGGCGTGACGAGCGTTGAAAGTTCTGCATTCTCGGAATGCAACGGACTGACGGAAGTGCATATAACCGATCTTGCGGCATGGTGTACGATAGAATTTAACGACTCTACTGCGAATCCGCTCTATCATGCACATAACTTATATTTGAGTGGTAAACTTATTACTGATCTTGTCATTCCCGATAGCATAACGAATATCGGTGAATGTTCATTTTATAATTGCAGCGGACTGACGAGCGTAACGATCGGAAACGGCGTGACGAGCATCGGGATTTCTGCGTTCAGTGGTTGCAGCGGACTGACGAGTATAACGATCCCAGACAACGTAACGAGTATCGGGGGCTCTGCGTTCAGAGATTGCAGCGGACTGACGAGCGTAACGATCGGAAACGGCGTGACGAGCATCGGGGGCTCTGCGTTCAATGGCTGCAACAGGCTGACGAGTATAACGATCCCCGACAGCGTAAAGAGTATCGGAAATAATGCGTTCAGTGATTGCAGCGGACTGACGAGCGTAACGATCGGAAATAATGTAACGAGCATCGGAACTTATGCGTTCAGTGATTGCAGCAGCCTGACGAGCGTAGTGTTTGAACATCCGAACGGCTGGTGGTATTCTTATGATAGTACCGCGACAAGCGGAGCGAGTATTCCCGGACCTTCGTTGGCAAACGCGTCTACCGCAGCGAAGTATCTTAATAGCACTTATACTAACCGTTATTGGAAACGCTCTTAAAGAACGATTATTAAAGAGATATTTAATAACAAAAAAAATCAAGATATACGATCGACATTTATATGACAAAGGCCGAATGAAGCTTAATAAGACCTAAAGGATCTGAGCCGTCTGAAATTAATAAAGTTTATGTTAACTTTATAGAAAATTAAGCTTTCTAAGGCAGAAATCCGTTTTGCTCTCGACCAAAAGCACGGTTTTTGAAAGGCAGACAAAGGTTTTATACCTTTTACGCTGCTCTAATATAAAATTCACGTATAAAATTCACGAACGAAGGTGGTTAAATGTTAGATAAGGAAGTAATTGTCGCAATTATCTCCGTATCAGGAGTCTTAATAACAGCAGGAATTACACTTGTCGGTTATATATGGTCAAAGCGACAGAACAAAAAAGTGATTTTCAATCAAACTGTTTCGGAAAAAAGAAATATTTGGTTGAACGAAATGCGGCAATACATTTCTGAAATGCTCGCGCTGGCAAATATGGCACAAAACAGTTATAAACCACTTGAGTATTACATAGCGAGGAATCAAGTAGTTTTACGTTTGAACGAAAGAGAAACCTTGCACTTAATGTTGCATAACCAAATAAAAATTTTAGACGTCTGCACATCGACAAATTATCTCGCAATAAGGGATAAAGTCATTGAACTATCAAAAATCATTCTTAAAGAAGAATGGGAAAAAGTAAAATCAGAAGCAAAAGGAGAAGAATAGACCATTGATTGGCAATGTACCATAATAATATGTGCTGCAATTATTTGCAGTACTATACTATTGCTTGCAATAATTAAAGAATACGCAAAATACCATCGTAAAAAACAAGAGTCAAAAGAAAAACAAGAAAAAATTAAAAAACTGTATGAAAAATAAATACAAACGATCCTCATTGAATTTCGCCTTTTCCGAACTCCGCCACTATGGTGGGGTTTTCGAATGACAAAAAGCACGCATTAGCCGCGCGCCCTCGGCTGAGCGAATAATTTGCTCTCGTTGCTTTGATTTTTTTGCTGCTTCTCTCCCGCAAATTTTCGATTCCCAAGGAGCGCCAAAGCAAAAACGCCCGCGAAGGGGCGTTTTTGCTTTGGTGCCGCCGGTCGGGGTAACGCGTTTTGCTCGCTCCCTCTCGCAAAACAGCGTTGGCGTTCGGGCGCGCTTGAAGGCGCGCGCCCTCGGCTGAGCGACCCGAGGTTTCCCTGCGGGAAACTCGGTTCACACCTCAGAGCGGCGGCAGCAAACGACAGAGGCAGGACGTAAAGCCCTGCCTCTGTCGTTTGGTGCCGCCGGTCGGGGTCGAACCGACACGGTATCACTACCACCGGATTTTGAGTCCGGCGCGTCTGCCAATTTCACCACGGCGGCATGCGGCGCGGAGGGCAGTAAGCCCGCCCGCGCACGTTTTTTTGAATACCGTTTTGCTTTTTACAGCACTTTTACGCCCAGCTTATCCAGCACGGCGAGGGCGGCGTCTACGTCCTCGGTCTTGAAGCCGATGTGCGCGCTGCCCGTTTCGCTCGCGAACGAATACAGATACTCGATATTCACGCCCGCTTCGTCGAGAGCGATGAGGATGTCGGCGAGGGCGCCCGGACGGTCGGGTACCTGCATGGCGACGAGAGATACCGTCGCGCACATGAAGCCCGCCTTTTTGAGCGCTTCCACCGCTTTGTCGTTGTCGTCCGTCATCAGACGGAGGATGCCGAAGTCCGTCGTATCGGCGATGGACATGGAGCTGAGGTTGACATGCGCTTCTTTGAGCGCCTTGCAGCACTCGCCTATCCTTCCCTTTCTGTTCTCCAGAAATACGGCAAGCTGTTTGATCATCTTTTTCCCTCCTGTTTCGTTCAGATCTTACGTCTGTCGGTTATGCGTTTGGATTTGCCTTCGCTGCGCTCTATCGTGCCCGGCGAAACGAGCGTTATCTTAGCCGTTACGCTTATGCCGCTCGCCATTTCCGCGGAGAGCTTCGCGCGGATGGCTTCGACGTCGGCGGGTTTGTCGGAAAACGCGTCGGGCGACAGCTCCACGGCTATCTCCAGCGTATCGAGGTTGTTCACCCTGTCGACGTAGATATGATAGTGCGGCTGCACCGCGGGGTTCTTGAGTATCACGCTCTCTATCTGCGACGGGAACACGTTCACGCCGCGGATGATGAGCATGTCGTCGCTGCGGCCCGTGACGCGCTTCATGCGGATCGTCGTTCTGCCGCACGGGCAGGGCGAATCGTCGAGCGCCGCGATATCGCGAGTGCGGTAGCGAAGCAGCGGCATGCCCTCTCTGTCGAGAGTGGTGATGACGAGCTCCCCGCGCTCTCCCGTAGGCAGCGGCTCGAGAGTTTCGGTATCTATTATCTCGGGATAATAGTGGTCGTCTTGGAAGTGCATGCCCGTCTTGTACTCGCAGTCGTTGGCGACGCCGGGACCCGCTATCTCGCTGAGACCGTACACGTCGCATGCGCGTATGCCGAGGCGGCGTTCGATCTCGCTGCGCATCTCTTCCGTCCACGCTTCCGCGCCGAAACATCCGCCTTTGAGCTTGATGTCGCGCCCGGGCTTGAGCCCCGCTTTCTCCATTTCTTCGATAAGATATATCGCGTACGACGGCGTGCAGCAGATGATGTCCGCGCCGAAATCGGTAAGGAGCTGGAGCTGGCGCTGCGTATTGCCCGCGGAAGCGGGTACGGCTATCGCGCCCAGCCTTTCGGCGCCGTAGTGCATACCGAGACCGCCGGTAAAGAGTCCGTAACCGTAGCAGACGTGGACTATGCTGTTTTCGTCGGCACCAGCCATGACGAGCGAGCGCGCCGCGCAGTCAGCCCACACTTCGATATCGTGCATCGTGTGTCCGGAGACCGTCAGCTTGCCCGTCGTAGCGCTGGACGCGTGCAGGCGCACAAGGTCTTTCCTGTCCGCCGCCATCATACCGAACGGGTAATTGGCGCGTAAGTCGGACTTCATCGTGTAAGGCAGTTTCCAGATATCTTCTATGCCCTTGATGTCCGAGGGACGGAGCTTGATCGCGTCCATCTTCTCGCGGTAGGGCTTCTGGCGCTCGTAGACGTATTTTACCGTCTTCACGAGCTTTTCGGATTGAAGGGCGCGCTTATCCGCGGCGCTCATCGTTTCCGCTTCGGGCTGAAAATATTTCATCCGTTTCTTCCCCTTTTATGTGGTTAGTTTATTTTACTCTTTCGTAGCCGAGCGCGAACGCTTTGAGGTTCACGTCTCTGAATTTTTCGGGAACGCAGTCGGATATCGCCTGCGCCATCTTCTCCTTATCCATACCGCAGAGACGGCAGAGCGCGCCGAGCATGACCACGTTTGCGCTCTTCACGTTGCCCGCTTCTTCCGCGATGTCCGCCGCGGGGATGAAGTAGGCGCCGTTGATCTCTTCGAGCATGTCCTCCTTGAGCCCGTCGGGATACTTCGCCGCGCCCGTGATGCAGGGCATGGGAAGGATCCTGATGTCGTTGACGAGCAGTATGCCGCCGGGGCGCAGGAAATGCTTCATGCGGGCGGCTTCGAGCACCTCGAACGCGAGGATGATGTCCGCCGCGCCCGCCCATATCACGGGCGAATGTATCTTGTCGCCTATGCGCACATGCGTGGTGACGCTGCCGCCGCGCTGGCTCATGCCGTGCACTTCGCTCTGCTTGCAGTCCTTGCCGCAAAGCACCGCGTAACGCCCGAGCACCTTGCTCGCGAGCAGAGTACCCTGTCCGCCTACGCCTGCTATGAGTATGTTCATCTCACGCCCTCCTTTATCGCGCCGAAGTGGCATACCTCGGCGCACACGCCGCAGCCCGTGCACTGGTTGGGATCGATATGCACGCCGCTCTCGTCGCGCGAGATCGCGGGGCAGCCCAGCTTCATGCACATGCCGCAGTTACGGCAGCCGTCCACCGTCATAACGGGTTTGGGACGCTTGTCGAGCAGCACGCAGGGGCGCTGCGCGATGATGACGCTCACCTCTTTGGACGCTATGCCGCTCTTTACCGCTTCTTCCACCGCTTTGATGTCGTAAGCGTCCACGACCTTGACGTCCTTTACTCCGCAGGCGCGGCAGAGGTCGTCGAGCAGCACCGCGGGAGCGGGATCGCCTTTGAGGTTCTTGCCCGTCGCCGGATGGTTCTGGTGACCGGTCATGCCCGTCGTGGAGTTATCGAGGATGATGAGCGTTATGCCGCTCTCGTTGTATACCGCGTTTATGAGCCCCGTGATACCGCTGTGGATGAAAGTGGAATCGCCTATCACCGCCACATTGTGGCTGACGCCTTTGGTCGCTTTTTTGAAACCGTGCGCCATACCTATGGACGCGCCCATGCACAGCACCGTATCCACCGCCGAAAGCGGAGGCACCGCGCCGAGCGTGTAACAGCCTATATCGCCGTTTACCGTGAGCTTCAGTTTGGAGAGCACGTAGAACACGCCGCGGTGGGGACAGCCCGCGCACATGACGGGAGGTCTGCCAGGCACCTTTGCCGCAACGGGCACGGGCACCGAACGATTGAACTTCTCGAGTATCTTGAGCACGGACAGCTCGCCCTGCAGCGAGAATATCTCTTTGCCCTTGCACTTGATGCCCGCTTTTTTGAGCTGGTTCTCGATGAACGGTTCGAGCTCTTCTATGACGTAGAGCTGCGGCACCGAAGCCGCGAACTTCGCTATCGCCTTTATGGGCAGCGGATACACCGTGCCTACTTTGAATATGCTCGCGTCGGGGAGCGCTTCCTTGACGTATTGGTATACTATACCCGAGCAGACGACGCCTATCTTGCCGCCCCTGCGGCTGCGCTCGACGCGGTTGATGTCCAGCGTGTTCACCATGTTCGCGAGCTCTATATCGCGCTCTTCGACGACCTGGTGGCGGAGTATCGCGCTCGCAGGCATCATCGTGTACTTGGTGACCGATTTTTCGTAAGGGCGGAGCTTATCGTCCGTGCGCTCGCCGAGTTCGACGAGACTGCGCGAGTGTGCGACGCGCGTCGTAAGACGTATGAATACGGGCGTATCGTACTTTTCGCTGAGTTCGAAAGCGAGCTTGGTGAAGTCCTTGGCTTCCTGCGCGTCGGACGGCTCGAGCATCATGACGTGCGCGCTGCGCGCGTAAAAACGCGAATCCTGCTCGTTCTGCGAGGAGTGCATCCCGGGGTCGTCCGCCACGACGATGACGAGACCGCCGTTGACGCCCGTGTACGCCGCCGTGAACAGCGGATCTGCCGCGACGTTGACGCCGACGTGCTTCATGCACGCCATCGCCCTCGCTCCCGCCACGGACGCACCCGCAGCCACTTCGAGAGCAACTTTTTCGTTGGGCGCCCATTCGGCGTAAACGCCGTCGTACTTCACGAAACTTTCCGCGATCTCCGTGCTCGGCGTGCCGGGGTATGCGGAGAGCACTCTCACTCCCGCTTCGTATGCGCCGCGCGCCACCGCCTGGTTTGTCAGCATCAATTCTTTCATACTCTAAGCTCCGTTAATATTTCCTCAGATCTATGACACGTTTCGCCTTGCCCTCGCTGCGCGCAAGGCTCATGTGCTCGGTTATCGTAAGTTTCGCGTCTATCTGCAACACCGTGCGCAGCGCGTGGCGGATATCCTTGGACAGCTTTTCTATCGCGCCGTAATCACCCACGATGGAGTCGTCCACGAGCTCCACCTTCACTTCCAGCTTGTCCTTGTAATCCTCCCTCGTGACGATTATCTCGTATGTGCTGCCCACCTCTTTGAACGACAGCAGAACGCCTTCTATCTGCGACGGGAACACGTTCACGCCCTTGATGATGAGCATGTCGTCCGTCCTGCCCTTGAGCTTTGCCATGCGCGCCGTCGTCCTGCCGCACTTGCAGGGAGAGTAATCTATCTTAGTCACGTCCTTGGTGCGGTAGCGTATCATGGGCATGGACTTTTTGGTGAGCGACGTCAGCACGAGTTCGCCGTAGTCCGAGCCGTCGGTCGGCTCCAGAGTAGCGGGATCCACTATCTCGGGATAGAAATGATCTTCGTTGATGTGCATGCCGCACTTGTATTCGCACTCGCCGGATACGCCGGGACCTATGAGCTCGCTGAGTCCGTAGTTGTCCGTCGGGAAAAGATGCAGTTTTTCCGCAAGCTCGCGGTGCATCTCCTCCGAACTCGCCTCGCTGCCGAACATGCCCACGCGCAGTTTGAAGTCCTCAGGCTTCATGCCCGACTTCTCCATGACTTCTGCGAGGTGGAGAGCGTAAGACGGGGTCGCGACTATCGCCGTCGCACCGAGGTCTTTCATCAGCATGAGCTGGCGCTCGCTGTTTCCCGTGGACGCGGGTATCACCGCCGCGCCTATGCGTTCCCAGCCCTGGTGGAGCCCCAGCGCTCCAGTGAACAGACCGTAACCGAAGCATATCTGCACGATGTCGTCCGAACGGCCGCCCGCAGCCACGACGAGGCGCGCGACGCATTCCGTCCAGTTTTCCATATCCTCTTTGGTATACGCCACCACGGTGGGTTTGCCGCTCGTCCCGCTGGACGCATGTATACGCGCAAGCTCGCTCACGGGTACCGCGAGGAACCCGTAAGGATAGTTCTCGCGCAGATCCGCTTTCGTCACGAAAGGCAGCTTTTGTATGTCTTCCAGCGTTTTTATGTCGGAAGGCTTTACGCCCGCTTCGTCGTACTTCTTCTTATAGAAGGGTACGCGCTCGTAAGCGTAAGTAACGATCTCTTTAAGCCGCGAAAGCTGTAAACTTTTAAGCTCGTTGCGGCTCATCGTCTCGTGTTTGACATCGTAGATATTCATCATCCACTTCCCGTTGTACGTTATTTGCTGCTTATGAATCCGTTGAAGCTGCCCGTGCAGACTATCGTCCCTTCCGCGTCGCGCACAACGACTTCCACTACGCAGTTGTGACCCGAACGCACTATCTCGCGCGCCGTAGCGCACACTTTTTCGGTACGCGCCGCGCGTATGTACGTAATGGTCGCGGACTGAGTGACCGTCACGGGGTGGAGCGAATTGGAGAGGACCGCGAAAGCGAAATCGGAAAGGGTGTAAAGCATACCGCCCTGCACCGCGCCGGCGGCATTGAGATGCTCGGGTCCGATATCCGCAGTCACCGTGGCGCTGTCGTCCGTCACTTCGGCGATCTCTATCCCCGCAAGCCCGACGAACTTGTCGCCTTCGAAAAATCTCTTCAGTTCAAGCAGCTTTTCTTCGCTCATATCGGTTATTATAGCACAGTTAAGGTATAATCGTCAAGACATTTTATTCCGAAAAATATTTAAGCACGTTTCTTTCCGCTTCTCGCGCATCTCTCGCCCGTCCTCTCTTTCCGAAAGCGCGCATCCGTCCGCCCCGTCTTTTCGGGACAAACGACGGAATTCCGCATGAACGCAGACGCACGACAACGAATAAGCGACTTTGCGGACCGCAAAGTCGCTTATTCGCATCTGCCGGACGTTCACAGTGCGCCGGCTAATCTTTTTCGGGCGTTATCGCTTCGCCGCCGGTGACGGCGATCATCTTAACGGCGTCCAGAGAGAAGTCGTCGGCATGCACTTTGAGCGGCTTATCCAGCTGCCCGCGCGCCAGCACCTTGACGAATACCGTGCTCGGCTGCACGAGCTTTTTATCTATAAGGCTCTCAAGCGTGACCTCGTCACCCGCCGCGTAATTCTGCGAGAGCGTATCTACGTTGACCACGCTGCGCAGCCCGTCGCGCTTTTTCGGTACGGCGGTCTCGCGCTTTATCACGCGCACGGCGGCTTCGTCCGCGATCTCCGTCACTTCGGCGGCGGTCACTACCGCCTGCGGTTCTATCTCCTGCTTCTTGGGCTTGGGCGGAGCGCTGCGACGCTTGGGTTTCGGCTTTTCCTCGCCCGCTTCGTCCGTCTTGGGCTTAGCCGTGCGCGTGCGTTTGGGTTTGGGAGTTTCCTCGCCGGCTTCGTCCGTTTTGGGTTTTGCGGTGCGGGTACGCTTGGGCTTGGGCGTTTCCTCGCTCGCTTCGTCCGTTTTGGGCTTAGCCGTCCTCGTGCGCTTAGGCTTAGGCGTTTCCTCGCCGGCTTCGTCCGTTTTGGGTTTTGCGGTGCGGGTACGCTTGGGTTTAGGTGCTTCCTCGCCCGCTTCTTCCGTTTTGGGCTTTGCGGTGCGGGTACGCTTGGGTTTGGGCGCGGGAACTTCTTCCGTCGTTTCTGCCGCCGCCGCGGCAGCTTCGCTTACCGCCGGAGCGGGTTCGGGCTCGGGTTCGGGCTCCGGTTCGGGTGCAGGCGCAGGCTCCGGCTCGGATTCGGGCTCGGGCGTAAGCTCCGGCTCCGGTTCGGGCGCAGGCTCCGGCTCGGATTCGGGTTCGGGCGTAGGCTGTTCGCCGAGCGGTGCGGGCGCTTCGACCGCCGTAGTTTCATCGGCAGTTCCCTCGCCCTTTTCCGACAGCTCTGCTTCGGGTTCGGGCGGAAGGCTCCCCTCCGCATTTTCGCCACTCTCGTCGTCCTTCTTTTTATCCTTTCCCGAAACTACGGAAACGACGATGGCAGCAACGACGAGCACCGCAGCGATGACGCTGCAAATTATGATGGTTATTTCGGACGCGCCGATCGCACCGATAAACATATCTCATACCTCCTACAATGTCCGCAAAAACGCAAGACGTATTTAAGATCCGAATACATTATAGAACATCCGCCGTGAATTTTCAAGAGGTTTGGGAAATTCTAATAAACTTTTAATTTATTCGTTTTTCGCGTTTATCGAGCAGGCGCGGGAAGCGGATGAAGAACGCCGCGGCGGTAATTATGCCCGCCGTTATATCCGCTATCCCCTCGCTGAGGAACACGCCGAACGCGCCGAGAAAGTTCGGCAGTATGAAGCACAGCGGGATGAGCAATACGATCTTGCGCAGGCATGCGAGGGATATGGATATCTTCGCCTGACCGAGAGCAACGAACGTATTCTGAAGCGTCATCTGCGCAAAGAACATTATCGTGCCCATCATAAAGAACGGCGTATACTTTTTCACGAGAGCGGTCACGGGCTCGCTCGCGTTGAAAATAAACGCATACAGCTGCGGAAAGAGTACGGACAGCAACCACACGCTCGTGCTGCCTATGAGCGCGGCTATCGTGATGATCTTTACCGCACGCTTTACCCGCTCCGTGTTGCCCGCGCCGTAATTGTAACTGACAAGCGGCTGCACGCCCGTACCCAGCCCGTTGAGCGGCATGCTCACCATCTGCAACGCGCTCATCATGACTGTGAGCGCCGCGGTATAATCGCTGCTGCCGCCCGTGCTCCATTTGAGATTTATGTTGAAAACTATCTGTACCGCGCTCTCGGTAGCCGTCATTATGAACGGGGAAAGCCCGAGCGCGAGCACACCGAGCATTATCTTTATATGCGGGCGCATGTCGCCGATGCGAAAGCGGAAAAGCGAATTTTTGCGAAAGAAGAAGGACAGCGCCCATACCGCGCTCGCCGCCTGCGAGATGACGGTCGCTACAGCCGCTCCGCTCACGCCCATGCCGAACGCGTAGATGAACAGCGGATCGAGGGCGATATTGAGCACGGCGCCGAGAAGTACGGTAAGCATGGACATCACGCTCCTGCCCTGCGCCGTAATGTACGGATTGAGCCCGACGACGAACATCACGAACAGCGTGCCCGTGCCGTACACGAACAGATATCCGCTCGCCTGCTCCATGCAGTCATCTGGCGCGCCGAACAGCACGAGAAGAGCGTCGCCCGCCGTGAGCACGACAACGGTGAGCGCCGCTCCGAAAAAGGCAAGCATCAAAAAGGCGTTACAGAACACTCTGTTCGCCTCGTCGCGTTTGCCTTCGCCCATGCGCATATTCGCGATCGGCGCGCCGCCCAGACCCACGAGATAGCCGAACGCCGTCACTATCAGCGTTATCGGGAACACCACGCCGAGCGCGGCAAGCGCCTGCGTGCCCTCGCCGGGCAGCGCGGCGACATACATGCGGTCGACCATGTTGTATAGCAGGTTGATGAGCTGCGCGGCTATCGCGGGCACCGCGAGTTTCGCCACCAGCTTCCCTACGGGATCTCTGCCGAGATCGGGCAGGCGTTTTTCCTTTTTCACCTCGTCTTTCATTGCGGGATACACATCCGAAAAACTTTAAGGGAGACCTTTCGACCGCTCGTCGGCAAAAGACCTCCCGTATAAATTTCGTTACCGAGCGCACGGCTCACGGACAGACTACGCCTCTTCCTCTTTGGCGGACCTGGAAAGAAAGGCAACGGTCTTCTGACTCTTGGGCGCGCCGAACACCTCTTCGGGCGTACCCTCCTCTTCGATGACGCCGTCGGAAATGAAAATGACTTTGTCGGCTACCTTGCGTGCGAATTCCATTTCGTGCGTGACGACTATCATCGTGCGGTCGCCGCTCTTGAGCCCGCGTATGACGGACAGCACTTCGCCCGTGAGTTCGGGGTCGAGTGCGCTGGTCGGCTCGTCGAAGCAGAGCACGTCGGGCGTGAGCGCGAGAGCGCGTGCGATGGCGACGCGCTGGCACTGCCCGCCCGAAAGCTCGCAGGGGTAAGCGTTGAGCTTATCCGACAGTCCCACGCGTTCGATGAGCGCGAGAGACTCGGCGTTCGTGCGCTTTTCCAGCTCCGCTGCATAAAGGGCAAGCTCGCTTTTGAGCGCTTTGCCGCGCATGCCCGAGGCGACGAGTTCGCGTTTTTTATCCGAAACGAGCTGCCTGTCGAGCAGACGGCGCGCCAGCGTTACGTTGCCGAGCACGCTGTATTGCGGGAAAAGGTTGAACTGCTGGAACACGAGGCCGAAGTGCAGGCGCTTTTTGCGGATATCCTCGTCGCGCGTGCGGCGGGACTTTTCCTCGCCCGCGTCGAAAAGCAGTTCGCCGTTAAGGTACAGCCTGCCTTCGTCCGCCGTCTCCAAAAAGTTTATGCAGCGGAGCAGCGTCGTCTTGCCGCCGCCCGACGAACCGATTATCGCGAGCACCTGCCCTTTTTCCAGCTCGAAGGATACGCCTTTGAGCACCTCGGTGCTGCCGAAGGACTTTCTGTAATTTTCTATTTTGAGAAATGCCATAGCCTACACCTTGAAATAACTCAGTTTCTTTTCTGCGTATCTGAACACCAATGTGAGCACCCCGACGAACACGAGGTAGAACACCGCACTGTAGAACAGCGGCCATACTATGCCCCGCATGATGAAGTCTTCGGCATGCTTGATGATCTCTTCTACGAGTATGACGCGCGCGAGCGACGTATCTTTGACGAGCGTCATTATCTCGTTGGACATGGGCGGAATGATGTGTTTTATCACCTGCACGAGCACGACGCGGAAAAATATCTGCGTTCGCGTCATGCCGAGCACCTGCCCCGCTTCATACTGTCCTTTGCTTATGCTCTCTATCCCGCCGCGGTATATCTCCGAAAAATAGCAGGAATAATTGATTATGAACGCGATAAACACCGCCACGAGGCGCGGGAAAAGCGTCACGCGGAAAGCAAATCCCGGGACGTAGAAAATGACCATGACCTGGAGCATCAAGGGCGTGCCCCTGATGATCCAGATCACGGTTTTGAGTATCGCTTTGAGCCACTTGAAGCGCGACATCGTACCGAAAGCTATTATCAGCCCGAGCACGAGCGACGCCGCAAGCGTGACGATGAATATCAGGCATGTCGTGCCGAAGCCTTCGAGCAGCGACAGCGTTACTTCAACAAACATCGGTCAACCTCTCACCCGAGATATTTTTGGTAAAGCTCGTCCAGCGTACCGTCCTCTTTGAGTTCGGCAAGCGCCTCGTTGATCTTATCGCAAAGCTCGGTATCCTCTTTCCTGACGCCGACACCGTACTGCTCTTCTGCGAAACCGATTTTCTTGTAACCGATATCGGCATAGCTCGTTCCTTCGCCCGTCATGGACTGCGCCATGGTTATATCGATGACAGCGACATCGGACGCACCGGATTTTACTTCCATAAGAGCCTTCGACTGAGACTCGGCGCGCATGATGTCCTTATCCGAAATGCCTTCTATCTCCGTTACAAGCGCGTCAGCCGCGCTGCCGCTCTCTACAGCGACTTTCACTCCGACAAGATCGGACGCGTCGGTATAATCCGCAAGCTCGTCATTCGGCGCGACGAGGACCTGCTGGTTGACCATGTACGGGTCGGAAATAAGTATGGCATCTTTAAGCTCGTCGGTTATCGTCATACCGTTCCAGATAACGTCTATATTGCCCGAATTGAGCTCCATGACTTTGTAATCCCACTGTATTATCTGAAATTCGACATCATAGCCGAGCATTTCGCCGAGGACAAGCTCGGCAAGCTCGGTATCGTGACCCGTGAGCTCGCCGTTTTCTTCATAGTTCATCGGCTCGTAAAGCGTATAACCCACCACTATGGTGTTATCGTCTCCGCAGCCGGCAAAGCCGAGAGGCAGAGCGACGACCGTTCCGAGGCAAAGTACCGCGCAAAGAACGGCTGTAAGTATCTTCTTCATTATCGTCCCTCCTGACGTAAAAGGAATATTACCCGGATATTATACTTTATTTTGATAAATAAATAAAGCGTTTTAAGGCACTTTCGCAAAAATCGTCCCCGAATAATTCGGGTGCGGCAAAACGATGTACCCGAATTTTCCGCTCCCGACCGACGGGGGGGGCGAAAAAGCATTCGCCCGAAATGCGGATATGAGCGGGCGGATCGGCAGTCGGTATCCGTACTAATGACGGTTCGACTCCCCCGAGATACGCGAAAAGAGAGCCCCCTCGGTCCGATGAGGAGCTCTCTTCATGGCGGCTCATGCCGTAGTTCCGTATATTTATTTGTCGGAATAACCGAACGGGTTGCGGGACTGCCAGCGCCACTGGTCCGCGCACATGCGCTCGAGATCGTACTCGGCATGCCAGCCGAGGTCGCGGGCGGCTTTGTCCGGACAGGCGTAGTTCGCGTCCACGTCGCCGGGACGGCGCGCGACTATCTCGTAAGGCAGAGTTTTGCCGCATGCCTTTTCGAACGCGTGGATGAGATCGAGCACGCTGTAACCCTTGCCCGTGCCGAGGTTGTAGATATGCACGCCCGGCTCTGTGACGTGAGAGAGAGCCGCGATGTGCCCGCGCGCGAGATCCACGACATGGATATAGTCGCGCACGCCCGTACCGTCGGGGGTGTCGTAATCGTTGCCGAACACGCGTATCTTATCCAGCTTGCCAGTAGCCACCTGCGCGACGTAAGGCATGAGGTTATTGGGTATGCCTTTGGGGTCCTCGCCGATGAGCCCGCTCTCGTGCGCGCCCACGGGGTTGAAGTAACGCAGAAGTATGACGTTCCACGAGTTATCCGCCTTCCACACGTCGGTAAGTATGCCCTCGAGGTAATACTTCGTCGCGCCGTAAGGATTGGTCACGCCGCCCGTGCGGCAACTCTCGTCGAGCGGGAGACGCTCGGGCACGCCGTATACCGTAGCCGACGACGAGAACACGATGGTCTTTACGTCGTGTGCGCGCATGGTCTCGAGCAGCACGAGCGTGCCGTAGATATTGTTGTCGTAATATTCGAGCGGCTTGCGGCAGCTCTCGCCCACCGCTTTGAGGCCCGCGAAGTGGATCACCGCGGAGATATCGTTTTCGGAGAATATCTTCTCCATCGCTTCGCGGTCGCGCACATCGGCGTTATAGAACTTAAAGTCCTTCCCCGTTATCTTGCGCACGCGGCGCAGAGCCTCTTCGCAGGAATTGACGAGGTCGTCGACCACGACTACGCCGTAACCGCCGTCGAGCAGTTCCACTACGGTGTGCGAGCCTATAAAGCCCGCGCCGCCCGTAACAAGTATCGTTTTCATATGCTCCTCTCCTTTGCGGGCATGCCCGCCGCACATATCAGATATCGAAAGTCTTGCGCACGAAGGCTTCGAACGCCGCTTCTCCGCGCTCGTCCTCTTTGAACACCGCGGTGTTACCGAGTATACATTCGCAGGCGTGATCCACCGCGCCGCGCACCGCGCGCTCCGCCTCTTCGGGCGTGAGCGACATGCCGTAATCGGATATCAGCTTCTGCGCCATGCCGCGATGGACGGCGATATCCTCGCCGATCTCCTTGCGCTCGCCCGTGAGAAGTTTTGCCACTTCGGCGAGCTGGCGGTCGAGCCGCGCGGGCAGGATGAACATGCCCATCGCCTCGATGAGCCCTATGGACTCGCTCTTGATGTTCATGTATTCGGGATGGACGTGGAAGATACCGTCGGGGTAACGCTCGTCGCACCTGTTGTTGCGAAGTATGGCGTAAAGCAGATAGTCATCGCCGTCGCGGCGCATGATGAGCGTCGCGGTGTTGTGCTGCTCGCCGTCGTTCGCGACGATATCCAGCTCGGGCGCGGAATATTCGTTCCACGCATGCACTATGCGGTTGCCGAGCGCGCGCAGCTTGTGCCTGTCCGCCGTGCGGATACATACCACGCTGTTGTACCAATCGACGACGGATACCTTCGCGCCCACGAGCTTATACGTTTTGCGGTCGCCGCAGCCGAACATCGGGAAGAAATACTTGCCGCCCTGGAAATGCTCGTGAGCGAGTATGGAGCCGCCCACTATGGGCAGCGGCGCATTGCAGCCGATGAAGTACTGCGGCGCGTAAGTCACGAAGTCGGCGAGTTTATCCACGACCGTGTCGTCCAGCACCATGGGAGTGTGCGTGCGGTTGATCGCGATACCGTGCTGGTAGAAGTACGCGTAAGGCGAGAACTGCCAGAACCACTCCCCGCCGCCGAGAGCGAGCGGCACTGTGCGCAGCGTCTGACGGCAGCGCCCCTGCCCCGCATAACCCTCGTTTTCGGCGCATATCATGCACTTCGGATATCCCGAAGATACGTTGCGCAGCTTCGCGGTCTGCTTGTTGTTCTTCTCGGGCTTGGAGAGGTTTATCGTCACCTGCACCTCGCGCCTCGTGCCCTCCGCCACCCAGAACTTGTTGCGGGCTATCGCCGCGCTCTTGACGTAGTCGCAGGCGACGCAGTAGTCGTAAAATTCGTCAAACGCCTTTTCGGGATCTCGGCGGTACCGCGAGCGGAAGGAACGGACGACTTCGGAAGGAGAAAGGGACACGCAGTCGAACAGTTCGGACTGCACCTGCTCTTCGTCCTCGCCCGGGTGCGCGGCGAGAGCGAGCTCGCCGAGCGGACGGATGACGTCAGCCGCCGTAGCGCCGTCGCCGAGGCAGGGCGCCTTTTCCTCGAAAGACTCCTCGCCTATATACCGCAGCAAGCGGTTGATCGCGTAAGTACGGTCCTCTTTTTTAAGACCGAGTTTCTTTTCGGCGTAATGCACGAGGTCGGATATATACTGACCCGAAAGGTGTTCGCGCTTTATGCCGTCGTCGATGAACGTAGTATAGAACGAAGGCGCGTAGCCTATCGCCTTTTTGTATTTTTTGCCGACATTCTTCACGAACGCCGCCGCTTTGTCTTTACGAACGAGGGATATCGCGCAGCCGCCGAAGCCCGCGCCTATCATGCGCGAACCTATGCAGCCTTCCTCGTTCCTCGCGATGTCCGTGAGCGTATCCAGCTCGACGCCCGTCACCTCGTACAGCGAGGACAGCGAAGCGTGGGACTCGTTGAGCAGCTTTCCGAGAACGGCTATATCGCCGCTCTTCAACGCCTCGACGGCGCGGCGCACCCTGTCGCACTCGTTCACGACGTGCTCCACCCGCTTTGCCACGACGGGAGAGAGCAGATGACGGTAGCTGTCAAACTGCGCGGGCGTGACTTCCGCCAGGCAGCTCACGCCGAGGAAAGGTTTAAGAGCGTTCAGACCCTCTTCCGTCTCGCTGCGGCGCTCGTTGTACTTGCCGTCCGCGAGCGAATGGCGCTTGTTGCTGTCCGCTATCACCATGACGTGATCGCCGAGATCGAGCGGGACGTATTCGTAATCCAACGTCTTGCAGTCGAGCAGCACGGCGCAATCCTTTTTGCCCATCGCGCTCGCGAACTGGTCCATGATGCCGCAGTTCACGCCGCAATATTCGCGCTCGGCGCGCTGCGCCATGATCGCGGCTTTTACGGGGTCGAGCTCCGCGCCCGCCACTCCCGCGAGGGCGACGGCGGTAGCCACTTCTATCGCCGCTGAGCTGGAAAGCCCGCTGCCGAAAGGCACCGTGCTGTCGAACAACAGATCGCAGCCGACGAGCCCGTACCCTTCGCTCTTCATGATGTGCGCCACTCCCGCCTGGTAATTGCCCCATTCGAGATGACGGTAGGAATCCAGCGCGCCGATGTCCAGCGTTTCCACGCGTTTGAACGTCGTCGCGGCGATCCTGATCTTGTCCGTCCCGTTTGCCCGGGAATACACCTCGCAGCGCAGATTGAGCGCCGCGGGGAGCACCTTACCTCCGCAATAATCGACGTGCTCGCCGATTATGTTCACCCTGCCGGCAGCCGACCAGCAGTCGGTGCATACGGCTCCGTACAGCCGCTCGAAAAGCCGTATGTTCTCCTCTCTCGTCATTTAATTTCCTCCCCTGCGCACTTCAAGCGTAGCGCGCGCATAAGTTTTTCCGCCCGCAGCCACTTTCGTTATATCCGGGCGAGTGTTCCAATCCTCTACGACCCCCTCCCTGCCGGGAAGCGCCGTCATGGGCTCGAGGCAAAGGAAAGGCACTTCCTTCTTCTCGAGATGCCAGAATCCGATGTACGGCATTTTGTCGTAAGTAAATACGTACTCTTCGCCGCTGCCGCAACCGATGACCGCGACGCCGCCCGTTCCCTCCAACATGAGCGCGTCGTCGTCGAACAGCGAATGACGCAGGCGAAGTTTCCCGCCGTCCGTCGGGTACTCTTCCCGCACGCCGGTATCAAGCACGCCCGCGCTCATAACGCAGCGGCGCACATCTCCCGCGTTCGGGAAAGTCACGTAATAATCTTCGAAAGAGCGGCTCGGATCGATGGGCACGTTCATCCACGGGTGGAAACCGAACGCGCAATACATGTCCTCGTCGCCTTCGTTCGTCGCTTCCGCGGTCATCGACAGCACGGACCCGCGCACCGACCATATCACCCTCAGCGTGTACGGAAAGGGATATTTGTCGTCGCCGCCGCCTTTGAGTTCAAGCGTGACCGAATCGTCGGTGCGGGAGACTATGCGCATCTCGGACGTATACGCCACGCCGTGCAGCGGCAGCGGGTAGCTTTTCCCGCGGTACGTCATACGTTCTTCGTACACTCTGCCGCAGGTGGGGAAAAGCACCCCCGCCCTGTCCGGCCAGTAGCAGTACGTTTCGCGCCATATGTATTCTCTGCCGCCCGGGCGGTAAAGCCTGACGACTTTACCGCCGTAAGTATCTATCACCGCGCGCAGCTCTTTGCCGCCTATCTCTGTCTGCATCGTCACCTCCGAGCCGCGCGGCTCTTATACGACGTCGATCTCCGCCGTCGCCGAGCCGTATTCGCTCTCTGCCGTAATTTTTATCTTTCCTTTGCCCGTCGGGCGCACTACCGCGAGCGCCTCGCCGAGATATGTATCTGTATCCTTGCCGCCGAATCCGTCGGGATTGTAGGGGCAGGCGTGTCCGAGAGCGATCAGCTCGCCGCCCTCGACGTTCGTCACCGTTATGCGGCTGCGCGTCGTGGGTTTGAGCGTTCCCGCTCCGTCGGTGTATTTGAGCCGAACATACGCCAGGTCGCCTGCGCCTATCTCCTTCTCTTCGGGGAAGGCTTCGAGCACCGTATCCTTGCCCGCGCTCACGAGCGACGTGCGGGCGATCTCGTTGCCCTTTTCGTCGTAAGACACCGCGGTCAGCGTGCCCGGTTCGTAACGCACGGGTATGACCGCGCGGCAGTCGTCGCCCAGCTTTTTGCCGCCGACCTTTTTGCCGTTGAGGTAAAGCTCCACGCGGTAAGCGCGGGCGTACACCTCCGCCTTGGTCCTGACTCCTTCGCAGCCGTCGTAAGACCAGCTTTCCAGTGAGTTGGTGTGCTTCCATGCCGAGGGCGAATGCTTCTTGCCCGCATGGTGAGCGGGTATCACCGCAAGGCGCAGCTTATCGAGTTCGAACGCCACGCGGGTGTATGCCGCTTCGCCGAGCAGCCCGCCGTTGATGTCCACTCTGCCGCTGCCCGCGGTCAGCCAGCCGGCGCCGCCCATGAAGTCGCTGGTATGATCCTCGTATACCCAGCTGCCTATGCCGACTTCGCCGACGTAATCCATGCCCGCCCAGACGAAATCGCCCACGAGCGCGGGATGGGTCTTGGCGAATTCCCAGAACTTATATGCGTCCGCATTGAACGTCTCGCTCCCGAGGATGATACGGTCGGGATATTTTTTGACGTCCTTCTTATAGCGTTTGATACCGTAGTTGTAGCCGGCGATGTCCATTTTCGCGAAAGCGTCGCGCGTTTTGCGGTCGCTGCCGCGGAGCGTCGCGCCGAACTTCATGAAGCCCGCACCGAGCAGTCCCGCAAGGTTGTTGAAGAACTCGCTGCCCACCGCCTTTTTCTTCTTCTTTTTGGCTGCCTGTTCCGCCTGACGCTTGGCGTTCTTCTCCGCCTTCTTGTCGCTGTACTGCCCCATGCCCATGGAGTAGAGGAAGTTGAAGAAGATGTTGACGCCGCAGGTCACGGGACGGGTGTCATCCAGCTCGTGGAGATAGTTCGTCATATCCTCGGTGAGTTTTATGCCGCGCTCCTCGCTCGTTTCGGCGACCTCGTTGCCCGTCGAATACATGATGACGGACGGGTGGCTGTAATCCTTGTCCACGATGTCTTTAAGGTCGCGCTCCCACCAATCGCCGTGATACGTCGCGTAGTCGTACTTATCCTTATGGATATACCACATATCGACGTATTCGTCAAGCACATACATGCCTAATTTGTCGCACGCGTCCAGGATCGCCTTCGAGCAGGGGTTGTGCGCCATGCGCAGAGCGTTGTAACCCGCTTCTTTGAGCAGCTTTACCTTGCGCTCTTCGGCGAACGGATGCGCGATCGCACCGATGGGACCGTTGTCGTGATGTATGCACGCGCCGCGGAGCAGCTCGCGTTTGCCGTTTATAAGGATACCCGTTTTTGCGCTCCACTCTATCGTGCGGAAGCCGAAGCTCAGCTCACGGCTGTCGTCGCCGAACTTCACCTCGAGGGTGTACAGAGACGGGCTGTCCGCCGACCACAGTTCCGCGCCCGGGACTTCGCCGGAAAGAAGCGCGGGAGAAGAGCCGTCCGTTTCCGCCTTGCCCGACCAGAGCACTTTGCCGCCGTCCTTTATCTCGGCGCTCACCTCGCCCGCGGCGTTCGTCGCCACGGAAAGCGAGAACGCGCGCTTTTCGTGATCGGTGGTTTTGATCCTGACGCCGTAAGGCAGTATGTGCTCCTTCGGCATGACATAGAGATATGCGGGGCGGTAAGGACCCGCTCCGGTGTACCATCTGCTGTTCGGCTGTTCGGCGTTATGCGCGATGACGCGCACTTCGTTCTCATTGCCCCATACGAGTTTATCGGTGATGTCCGCGCTCACGGGAAGATAGCCGTAAGGACGGCTCGCGACGAGCTCTCCGTTGACATACACCTCGGGCGCACGGTAAACGCTCTCGAACTCGACGAACACGCGTTCGCCCTTCCATGCCTCGTCGGGCACGAAAGTCTTGACGTACTCGTAATCGGCGCCCGCGAAGTATGCGCCGTTCTTGCCGCTCGGGTTGTCTTCGCCGCGCGGTTCGGAAAACATCGCGTCGTGAGGAAGCGTGACTTCTTTGAAGTCGTCTGCGCCGAGATGCGCGTATTTCCAGCCGTTGTTGAAATCGATCTTGATCATACATGATCCCCTTTTAAGATTTTCTTGATTATATTATAACACACCGAATTGCCGAATTAAAGAAATTTATTGACAAAATATTGACATTTATTGACCTCCGTCGTATAATTTAGACACAGGAGGTAAGTTACCATGCCCGCCAAACACGAACTGAGAAAGTACGAAGGCGACGAAAAAGTGTGGGTCGGAAAATACCGGAACTCGCACAATCTGTTGCACTGGCATTACGACTGCGAACTGATATACGTCGAGCGCGGCAGCATCGACGTGTTCTGCAGCGGAAAGAACTACACCCTCTCTCCGGGCGGCTCGATGTTCATACAGAGCGGCGAGATACATTACATGAAAGCGCGGGAAGAGACTTACCTTCTCGTATTCATATTCGACGAGAGCCTGATGCGCGAGACCGCGGGCAAGATGCGGCTCGCCTCCCCCGTCCTCGCCCACCCGGACATCATACCCGAGGCGTACTCGCACATACGGCGCGAGCTGAAAGAAAAAAAGCCGTTTTACGCCCAGGCGGCGAACGCTCTCACGCGGCTGCTGATATCCGACGTACTGCGTTACGAAAAGCTCACGGAGCAGCCGACTGCCGAAGCCGGGCTGAAAACGCTCAAAAAACTGCTGGACGACGTGGAGGATAAATATTACGAATATTCCTTCGAGCGCGCCTGCGAATTCGCGGGGTTCAGCGAAGCGTACTTCTCGCGCCTGTTCCATAAACAGATGGGCATGACCTTCTCGCAATATCTCAACAACGTGCGTATACGCCACGCGGTGGAGATGCTCAGGCGGGAGCCTCAGGCGTCCATGACCGAACTCTCCATAAAAACGGGATTTACCACGATACGCAATTTCAACCGCATGTTCCGCGCGATAACGGGCTACTCCCCGCGCGAACTGCCCGAAGGCTACCGCTTCGAGGACCGTTACGGCGAGGGCGACGAATCGGATCCCACCCTCGAAGGCTGCACCCTCGTGGAGTGAGAAAATTTAACGCCGAATTTTCGCATAGGTATTGAAATCCGCGCACGCGTATGTTATAATATATGTGTACATCAGGGTAAAAATAAGGATAAGGAGGAAAATATCATGGTGATAACGATAAGCCGCGAATACGGCTCGGGAGGGAGCGAGATAGGGCACAAAGTCGCCGAGCTGCTCGGTATCCCCTGCTACGACAAAACGGTGGCGGAACTTACGGCAGAACTCGCGGGGTTCCCCGTGGAGACTATCCGCGAGAGCGAAGACAAGACTTCGATGGGGCTGGATTACTCGGGCTACATCTACGGCTACGGGCTGTTCAGCACCAACCACTTCCTGCCGATATACGACCGCATATTCATCGCGCAGAGCAAAGCGATAGTCGATCTTTCCCGCCGCGGCAACTGCGTGATCGTCGGCCGCTGCGCCGCCGAAGTGCTCGCCAAACAGGGCATCCCCTGTCTCAACGTGTTCATACACGCGCCGCTCGACGAACGCGTCGCCCGCCTGCGCACGCGGCACGACATAACGGAGGCGGACGCGCGCCGCTTCATCCGGAAAAACGACAAGGCGCGCGCCAATTACCATAAGAAGTACGCCTACACCAAGTGGGGCGATACGCGCAATTACCACATGACGATAAGCAGCAGCCTCGGCATAGACAAAGTCGCCCGCATCATTGCGGAGACCGTAAAGTGAACGAAAAAATCTCCCGGCAGATCTCGAAACGAGTTTTGCCGGGAATATTTCACCTTTTTTCAAGGGATCAAAGCAAGTGAGATCTGATCTTGGACACGGTATGCGCGTCGGCGGGAGCCCAGTCCGCGGGATCGAGCTCTGAGGACGAAAGCGGCACGACGCGGACGTGCTCTTTTAATTTATAGTCCGAAAGGCGGCGGCAGAGACAGACGTACAGCGTTATCGTGAAATCGGGATATTCGTGAGTGACGGTGTCGAAAATATCGTACACTTCGGCTGTCATATCCAGCTCTTCGAGCAGCTCGCGGCGGAGCGCGCGGCGGGGATCCTCCCCTTTTTCCAGCTTGCCGCCCGGAAACTCGAATTTGTGCGAAACGTACGGGTACTTCGCTTCCCCTTTCTCGAACGCGAGTACTTTGCCCTTTTCGACGAATAACGCGCCCGACACTTCTATATGTCTTTTAGCCTTCTCTTCCATAACGCGTATATTATACCACCGCACAAGGAAAATTGCAAGAGATGTGTGACGGACAAAACAGTGCAAAACACGCGCCAAATCGCTTGACAAGCGTTTTCGGATAGGCTATAATGATTTAGCTTATGAAAAGAAAGTTGTCCGTGATATTAATACTCGCCGCCGCTCTGGCGTGCACCGTACTGTTCTCTGCGTGTGTGGAAAACGTCGCTTATGCGAGCGACATGTACGGGACATATTATCTCGCGGGCAATTACGACCCCGAAGCGGAGACTCCCGACGAAACGATCACCGACTCCGATCGCTGCATCGTACTGAAAGATAACGACGGCGATCCGTGGGCTTCCGTGAACTTCGGCGGCGTAGCTACGGAAAACGACGAAGCGAGCAGGGTCGGCTTTTATGCGGATTACGATCTTACGATCGGCAACACGATAAAGCTCAAAAAAGACGGTCGTCACGGCGACGTCGCTTATACGATAAACATATTGAGCAAAGACGTCCTCAGCGTGGAGCTGCCCGCGGAAGAGAACGGCAAAGAAGTAAAAGTCGCCTGCTATTTCGTAAGAGATAACGGTTGATATAAAACGAGGTGTAGCGCAGTCCGGTAGCGCGCACGGTTAGGGACCGTGAGGTCGCAAGTTCAAGTCTTGTCACCTCGACCAAGAAAACACAATATATCGCGGTTTTGAATATCTGCCCGATATATTGTGTTTTTCTTTTATCATTTTGTTCCGCGAATACTTTCATTCCCGATAAAAGTCGATCGGAAATACAAAATCGGATCTCCCCCGCCGCCATAAAGTGCGCGCCGAAAATCGGACAGGCTTTGCGGCACATCAAAAAGCGCCCGTTAAGGCGCTTGCGTTTATATTTATGTTCGTTTGCCTATCCGAACAGATCCGAGTGCGAACCGGTACGGATAAGACGCAATATAAGACGGTCGCTTATTATACTGTAAATAAGCAGCCAATCCGGCTTTATATGGCACTCACGCGTTCCCTTATACTCCTTGGAATCCGTAAGCGCATGGTCGCGGTACTTTTCCGGAAGAGTCTGCTCCGCAGCAAGCATTCCTATGACTTTTTCCAACTCCGAAATGTTGCAACCCCGTTTTACGGCAAGTTTGTAATCTCTCTTGAACTGCCCGTGGTACTCAATCGTCAGCATTCAAAGACTCCATCAGACTTTTTACGTCATGAAACGGACCGTGCATGTCCTTGCCTTCATCCGCCTCTTTGATCGCCTTTATAGTTTCTTCATTGGGCGTATCGAGAACAAGCTCGAACGGTATTCCGTTCGTTCTTATCACCTGTTTCAAAAAGATATTGAACGCCGTCGTGGTCGTTATACCGAGCTCGTCAAATATGCGTTCCGCTTTTATTTTCGTTTCCTTAGGCGTTCTTATGTTAAGATTAGCGTACTCCATGATATGATCCTCCTTGTTCTTTCATAACAATTGTAATACATCATATTCATTTTGTCAAGTGTTTTGTGCAAAAATGCACATAAACGCCGAAAATGCTTATAAAAACGGTCACTTTAATTTCACCAGGCTGTCAAACACACGGGTGCCGTCCGTCTTACAACAGTAGACGTACCAGCCGCCGTCGCCGGACGGTCTGCGGTAGACGCGCAGTTCCTCGCCCTCGTAGCACTGAGCTTTGAAAGCTATCTCGTAGCGGACGAGATCGGCGGAAAGTTCCTTCGAAGAAAACGCGTCGAGACCGAGCGTTATATACGCGACGTTATTGAAATGGCGATTGAGGTCGAGGTCGCTCACGCGGGCAACGTGCGAAAATACATAGTCGCTCTCGTCCGCCGCAAAGCGCATGGGGGTATATTCGCTCATGACCGCGCGGGAGGCATGCGGGATATCCGCGGGATACCCTACCTGCACGGGGCGTTTGGGCTTGCCCGTCGTTTTGTCGAGCACGCACCACTCGGAGCCGAGCATGGCAAAAGGCTCTCCGCCGGCTCTGCGGAAGACCGCTTCCCTCTCCATGCGCACGATGCCGGGCAGGAGCGGGTAGGTCTCGGCGGACACGACGTCCTTCCAGCGCGGCATGGAGCCGTAAAACTCTATACGCACGCGGGTAACTATCCACATGGCGTTGTACTTCTCGCCTATGATATCCGAGTCTATGCCGTACAGCGTCGCCTGTTTCCCCGCGATGTCGTGGAAGTCGTTCATGAGATGGCGCAGGTCGTAACGTTCTTTGAAGTCAACGCGGTCGCTGCTTATCTCGAATTTTTTTGCAAGTATCTTATCGGGTATGTCGTTCATGATATTCACGGCAGTATGCCTGTAAGTTCGAGGACGTATAACGCCACAAAGGCGAGCGTGAGCACGCCGTAGACCACGGCGAGCACGAGATGGAGCGGGCGCCTGTTCATCCGCAGCCAATAGGCGAACTGGGTGACGGCAAGGCACGTCCAGACCACAGCCGCTTTGTCGAACACCGTGCCGCCGAAAAACACCGCAAGCACGAGCATGACTATCGGTACGAGCAGCGCGGCTATTCCGACGATGAGCATGACGCGCGATGAGAGGAAGCTCGCGATAAAGCCGCGCTTATCCTCTTCCCCGCCGACGTCCGCGTTATCGTCCGTTATGTCATCGTTATCTTCGGGCGGGAGCTTCCCGTTATCGTTCATTACCTATCTCCTTTTCTTTCTCTTCCGGCGCGTGCGAGGACAGCGAAGCGAGCGCAAGCGTTTCCGCGCCTATGAGCGCCGCGAGCGGCAGGCAGTGCGCGGTACGGGCTATCGACGATATCCCGAACGCATACGGCAGGAACGCGCCGACAGCCGACAGTATGCACATGCCGCCGACGGCTATCGTTGCCGCGAGCGGAGTAATCCTGCCCGACGAGGCGAACGCCGCAAGCGCCGCGCACGCTACGGAAAAAACGAACAGCGCGATCTCTATGTTCATGAACGTCCCGCGCACGAGCAGTGAAAAGATCATATCGAACATATACCCGACGCTCATGACCGCCGCAGGTATGAACAGCGGCAGCGAGCCCATCCTTCCCGTCCGCGCGGCAAGCAGCATCGCGGCAAGCCCGAGAGCGCCCACGGCGATAACTATCCCCGCTGCGGCAAGCAGATCCCCGTGACCGGCAAGCTCGTACTCCACCATGTCCGAGAGCACCGCTGCGCGGAACACTATGCTCACCGCGCTCGCAGCCACCGCAAGCATGACGGATACGATACAGGAGAAACTCTCCCGCCTTACCCGCCTCCCGCCGAGGAAAAATCTCATTATCGGTGCCGTTATGCTCATACGGAGATTATACCACTTCCGCTTCGTCTTGTCTATTAAAAGATATGAGGAAAGAGAGGGACTTCCGAAAAAGCCCCTCTCTTTCCGTGTCTTATCTTCCCGAAAACCCCGAAGTTCACGGGTAAAAGCGATAAATTTTACTTGCTACCGTGTATCTCCTCGTCGGTGGGGATATAATCGGTCATCTTGCCGTTAAGGTACTCGTCGTAAGCCTTCATGTCGAAGTAACCCGTACCGGTGAGACCGAACACGATGACCTTCTTCTCGCCCGTGCGCTTGCATTCGAGAGCCGCGTCTATCGCGCCGCGTATGGCGTGAGCGGATTCGGGCGCGGGCAGCGTGCCTTCTATACGTGCGAACCGAACGGCGGCTTCGAATACCTGCGTCTGCGTATACGACGTTGCGCGCATGAGCTTATCGTGATACAGCTGCGAGAGCACGGGGCTCATGCCGTGATAGCGCAGACCGCCCGCATGATTGGGGCTGGGTATGAAGTCGCAGCCGAGGGTGTACATCTTCGCAAGAGGCGTGGTCTTGGCGGTATCGCAGAAATCGTACCTGAACTCGCCGCGCGTGAACGACGGACAGCTCGCGGGCTCGACGGCGAGGATATCCACGTCCGACTTGCCTTCCAGCTTCTCCGCGACGAAAGGCGCGATAAGACCGCCGAGGTTGGAGCCGCCGCCCGCACAGCCGACGATGATATCCGGCTTTACACCTATCTTATCGAGCGCGGTCTTGGTCTCCAGACCTATCACCGACTGGTGCAGGAGCACCTGGTCGAGCACGGAGCCGAGCACGTAACGCGTCTTTCCGCCCGGAGCGGTGACCGCCGCTTCCACCGCCTCGCTTATCGCGCAGCCGAGGGAACCGTTGGTGCCCGGATGTTCTTTGAGTATCTTTCTGCCCGCTTCGGTGGTATCCGACGGCGACGGCACTACGCTCGCGCCGTAGACGTTCATCACGTTGCGGCGGAAGGGCTTCTGCTCGTACGACACCTTGACCATATACACTTTGACGGGAAGGCGGAAGAACGCGCCCGCCATTGCGAGAGCGGTGCCCCACTGCCCCGCGCCCGTTTCGGTAGTGACCGAATCCAAACCCTGCTCCTTGGCGTAATACACCTGCGCCGCGGCGCTGTTGAGCTTATGCGAGCCGGAGGTGTTGTTGCCCTCGAACTTGTAGTATATCTCCGCCGGAGTACCGAGAGCTTCTTCAAGACCGTAGGCGCGCACGAGCGGGCTCGGGCGGTACAGCTTGTAGAAATCCTGCACGGGCTGCGGGATATCGATGTACTTGTCCGTGCCGTTGAGCTCCTGGTCGACGAGCTTGTCGCAGAATACGGGCGTGAGGTCTTCCTTCACGCACGGCTGCATCGTCGCGGGGTTGAGCATGGGCGCGGGCTTGTTCTTCATGAACCCTTTGATGTTGAGCCACTTGCGGGGCAGCTCGTCTTCGGTAAGGTACACTTTGTAGGGGATTTTGTTCTTTTCCATGGTTCTTTCTCCTTGTTTTTCGATCTGTCGGAGATAAACGAAAGCCGCCCCCGACAGTCATGAATGTCAAGGACGGTATTAAACCGCGGTGCCACCTTGTTTCGGAAAAAATTTCCGCACTTTTCCTGCCCGTAACGCCGGCTGACGCGGCGCAGCATTTCCTCCGCGCGCCTCTGCGGCCCATAGATCGCTGCGCTGCTCCCGGTTCTCAGCACCCCCGGTTCTCTGTACGCTCGCTCTGCGGTCATCTTCCGCTTCGTAGGTTTCGTTCATTATATACGGTAAAAAACGCATTTGTCAAGCGGTTGAGAAAAATTTTTTCGTAAATTTTTGTAAAAATTCTTTCACATACTCACGTCATACGAACGTATCTTACGTATTCGCAGTCGGAAAGAAGGCTGCGCGAGAGCATGGCGGCACGCGCTTTCGCATGCAGACGGCTCTTGTTCTCCGCGACCGTGGACGACTCATCGGGCAGGAACGGACCGTCGATATACACCTCGCAGCGCGGAGCGGCAAAGAGACGCCGTTTGCGGAACACCGTAGTCGCCGCGTACACGGGAGCGCCGAACTTTGCGGGGTACAGAAAGGACGCGTCCGAAAACTCCCGCACTCCGGTGTAGTACGGCCAGATATGCGCTTCCGGATATACATACACGCAAGCCCGCTCGTCCAGACGTTTTTTTACGGCTGCGAGGAAATCCCTGTACCCCGCCCGCGACGACGGCAGCGGCAATGCGCCGAGATAGGGCGCGAGCCTGCCCGCAACGGGAAACGTCACGCTGCCCGCTCCCGTGATCACGAACGTCCTGCGCGGAAACATCGCGACGCTCGGGAAAAACGCGTCGCCTACATCCAGCGTGTGATTGGCATACACGAATATCCCCCTGCCGCGGCTCTCTTTCAGCTTCTCTTTGCCGTAAACGCGCAGTCCGTGGAACACCCGCGAGTGCAGCGCGGCAACGGGCGTCGCCAGCACGCGGTACAGCAGAAAGGACAGCGCGCGGAAAAGCGTCCCGCGCTCGTACTCGTAACCGTCGGGCAGCACGGACGTGCCCGTCACCGCCGCAAAATCGTCCGACCGTTCGTCGCGGTAATATATGACCCGATCGCGCGTCATGCTTTTCCCCCGGCAACGTCCGCGAACATACGCTCCATGTCCGCCATGCAGTCATCGCGGCTGCGCGCCAGCCCGCACGAAGCATAATACTCCCCCGCCTTCGCCCGCTCGCCGTCATGCGTCAGCCAATAATCGATACGCGAAGCGAGGCTCGCGGGGCTATCCGCCGAAAACAGAGAACGCTCGTCACGGGCATACAGGCGTGCGGCGCTCCGCGGCGAATCGGACACCACTATCGGTATCCCGCAACCTATGGCTTCCAGGCAGGCAATGCCCTCCGACTCGACATACGCCGGATGCACATACAGATCGGCGGACCGCACGAGCGCGGGCATTTCTTCGGGCGGGACGTAGCCGAAGCGCACGTCCGCTCCGCAGCGCGCGGCAAGCCTGCGGTATCTCTCTTCCTGCGGACCGCCGCCCGCGAGAACGAGGACGATACGCTCGCGCAGAGCGCTCATGCCTACCGCGCGTATCAGCACGTCCTGACGCTTTTCCCGTGAGTATCTGCCCGTGGAGAGCACGACGAAACGCCCGTCCGACGGTCGCGTTTTTGCGATACGTCCGATAAGATCGGGACTCACGCCGTTGCTTATCACCCGTCCTTCGGTATGCCCGGCAACGCGTTCGTACTCGCGGCGGATGAACTCCGTCGGGTAATGCACGCAGCACACTTTGGCATACAGTCTGCGGCGGTAACGGTGATACAGCATGCGCGACAGCAGCGCGCTCTTTTCGAGACGCAGATATGCCGAAACCGTTTCGGGCGTGCAATGGAACCCCGCGGTGACGGGTATGCCCAGCTCGCCCGCGAGATCCGCGGCAAGCGCCGCCGTTTTGAACGGCAGCATGCAGTGCACGACGTCCGCGCCCTCTACCGCGGCGAATACGATGTCCTCTACGGGCGACGCGAGAGCCACTCCCGCCCGCCGCACTATCCCGCCGACGAACGGGAACGACCGCTCGGGGAGCACATAATACCCGCGCTCGCCCTTCCTCTTCCCGTCGCAGCACACGACGCGCACGTCATGTCCGCGCGAGCGCATGGAAGTTATGAGCCCGTCCGCCGCCACGCTCGTCCCGTTATCCTTTATCCCGAGCACGTCGCATATCACCGTGATGTTCATAAGCAATAGTATGCCCGATTTGCGACAGAGCGATACGCGGAGATATCGCTTCGTGAGCGTTTTTCGCCGTTTATCTCCCGATGAGCCAATCCAACGCGTTTTTGCAGAGTATCCCGTCGCGGTCGGAAACGGGGTCTTCGTCCAGCGTCAGGAGCGTTTTCGGATAATTATCCCTGATCGCCCGTAGCGGAGCAAGCTCACGTTGCAGCACCGTATCGTCACGCACGGTCGCCGCCACTTGATAATACGCGGTGCCTTTATCGCTCATAGTAACGAAATCCACTTCTTTTTCGTCGACTTTTCCCACATACACGGCATTCCCTCGTCGTAAAAGTTCCAGATATACTACGTTTTCGAGAATATGTCCTACGTCCGCATTGCGGGCTCCGAGCAGAGCATAGCGCAGTCCTATATCCACCGCATAATATTTCTCCATTGTTTTCAGATATTGTTTTCCCTTGATATTGTATCTGTTCGCGCGGTATAATATATAGCTGTCGGTCAATCCTTCGATCATTTTCTCTACGGTCCTGACGTCTATTTTTCTCCCGTCGGAAGTCATCGTATCCGATATACGTTTACTCGAAAGCGGATTGCCTATGTTGTCGAACAAAAAACGCGTTATGCTTTCAAGCATAAAAGTATCGCGTATTTTTTTGCGCACCGTAATATCTTTTACCACTACGGTATTATATATCGCGTCAAGGTACGTTCTTATTTCCCCGGCGTTGTCGCGCAATTCCAAAGTATACGGAAAGGAGCTGTTTACGAGATAGTCGGCGTACTTTCTGCCGAGCTCACTCGTACTTCCCGTACTCTCCGCGTACTCACGGAAAGAAAGCGGCAGCATGGATATTACCACATACCTGCCGGAAAGAAGCGTCGCTATCTCGCCCGAAAGCATATACGCATTAGATCCCGTAAGATACAGATCCACATTCTTTTTTATATAAAGACTGTCTGCTATGCGTGCGAAATCGATAACATGCTGAACTTCGTCGAGAAAAATATAATTCATTTTATCCGGTACGAGCCTGCTTTTGATGTAATTATACAATTCTGCGGGATCACGCAGATAATAAAGGTCGTAATCTTCGAAATTGATAAAAACGATACGCGAAGCTTCCACACCGTCCGACATGAGCCGATTGCGGAACATATCCATGAGCGTGGACTTACCGCAGCGCCTTACTCCGGTAATGACCTTGATGATCCGCTTATCTTTCCACCCGAGCAATTTATCGAGATATTCTTTTCTTTCTATCAGCATATACCTGACCTCCGAATATATTATATCCAAAAACTTCTTGAAAATCAATAGTTTTTGGAACAAAATCCAAAAACTTATGAAAATCATATAGTTTTTGCAGTACTATACGATATCATTGCGGATCATATGACACACCGCTCTGCATTCGGTAAAGAGAATATCCTTGCCAAAACGCGTCGGGCGTGGTATAATCGGATATATGAGAATAGATAAATTCCTTAAAGTGAGCAGGATACTCAAGCGCAGAGCGGTGGCAAGCGACGCATGCTCGGGCGGCAAAGTGTCCGTAAACGGCAAGTCCGTCAAACCCGCCTATCAGGTCAAGGTCGGGGATATCGTCGCCGTGGGATTCGCGGGCGGCGAGGTTAAGTTCCGCGTGCTCTCCACGAACGAAAAAGTGAGCGCAAAGGACGCGGAAACGCTGTATGAGTTGGTGTGAAGCATGAGATACCGGGACGGAACGGACAGGCGCACGGCGGCGATCGTGCTGTGCGCGGGCAAGGGCGAACGCACGGGGCTGGGCTACAACAAGGCGCTGTACATGATAGACGGCGAGCCTATGGCGGTGCATTCGATAAAGGCTTTTACGGACGCGGGCGCGGATAAGGTGCTTTGCGTCATATCGCCTGCCGACGAATACGCGCTCGGCGTATATGCAGAGGACGCGGGCGCGGAGCTTTGCTACGGCGGCGGCACGCGAACGGAAAGCGTGCGGCGAGCTCTCGCCTGCCTCGACGACGATACCGAGATAGTGCTCATCCACGACGGAGCGCGCCCCTTCGTAACGGAGGAAGTGATACGCGGCGCGGCGGAAAACGCGGCGGAAAACGGCAGCGGCATAGCCGCGGTACCGACGACGGACGCGATAAAAGTCGTAGCGGGCGGCAAGATACTCTCCTCCCCGCGCAAGAGCGACCTGTACAACGCGCAGACACCGCAGGCGTTCCGCTTCAAAGAGATAACGGACGCATACGCGAGAGTGAGCGGCGACTACGGCGACGACGCGGAAGTATACGCGCTCGCCGGATATACGCCGAGGATCACCGTCGGCGACTACGCGAACAAAAAGATAACCACCTCCGCCGACCTCATACTCGGCGCGGACGGGCTGCGCACCGGCGTGGGTTACGACGTGCACCGCCTGGTCGAGGACCGCGACCTCATACTCGGCGGCGTATATATCCCCTACGAAAAAGGGCTTCTCGGGCACAGCGACGCGGACGTTCTCACGCACGCGGTCATGGACGCGATGCTCTCGGCTGCGGGACTGCCCGACATCGGCAACATATTCCCGGACAATGACCCCGAATACAAAGGCTGTTCGAGCATACTCATGCTCTCGCACGTCGCAAAACTGCTCAAAGAAAGGCGGCTCGCCGCGCACTACATCTCCGCCGTGATCGTGGCGGAAAAGCCCAAGCTCGCAAAGTTCATCCCGCGCATGCGCGAGACCATCGCCCGCGCGGCGAACGTCCCGGTAAGTTCAGTCAATATCGGAGCCACGACCACCGAGGGCATGGGGGTCACGGGCGAAGGCAAAGCCATCGCGGCGGAAGCGTATGTGCTCGCGGGGAGCTCACGTATGCGGTGACCGATATCATATCGTAAAGAGTATGTGCGCGCATGTGTATTTTTCCGTCACACTGCGCGCATTTATCGTAATCGCTTGACAAAATATACTAAAATGATATATATTATTTTTAACGGATGGTCATGCGGCGGAAAAAGTTTTTCTCGTCTTCCGCGCGAATGTTGCAGGGGAATTCGCTTAACGGAGAGGAAAAATGGGGTATCTAGAGATAGTCATTATCACAAGTGCGGCAGTAGGAGCCCTGCTCGGGCTCATGATGCTGCATTTTTTGGTATACGCCGTTATCGGCATATTCGCAAGAAAGATATTCCCGAAGGCGGATGTAAAACTTAAATACGGAATCATAATATCCGCGAGAAACGAGGAAAAAGTCATCGGCAAGCTCATAGAAAGCGTCCGTAAATGCGATTACCCGCAGGAGCTCGCGGACATATTCGTCGTCGCGCACAACTGTACGGACGCGACCGCCGAAGTATCGCGCAACGCGGGCGCGATCGTATACGAATACGATAATCCCGAAGAACGCACCGTAGGCTACGCGTACAGACATCTTTTCAGGATGATCGAATGCGACTACGGTACGGAAAATTACGACGGATTCCTCATATTGAACGCGGACAACGTTGTCACGGAAAACTACCTCGAAAAGATGAACGACGCGTTCGTCGCCTGCGGAAAAAAGTGCGTGATCACCTCTTATCGCAATTCCAAGAACTTCGGCGAGAACGCGATGTCCTGCCTGTACGGGTTTTTCTTCGTCGCGGCCTGCCGTCTCGAATCGCGCGGGAGAACGGTATGCGGCTGCTCCACGAGAGTGTCGGGCACGGGATATCTCATGCCCTCTTCCACGGTAAAGGACGGCGTATGGGATTACGTCACGCTCACCGAGGACTGGGAATTCTCCGCCGATCAGATAACGCAGCGCCATAAGATAGTCTATTGCGACGAAGCGATGTTCTACGACGAACAGCCCACGACTTTCAAAATAATGTGGCGGCAGCGCATGCGCTGGGGCAAAGGGCACATGGATGTGTTCTTCACCCGCTTCAAAAAGCTGTTCGTGAGCATATTCAAACGCGCGCCGCTGCTCGAAGAACAAACCGATTACCCCCCACACGAACAAGGTAAGGCAAAGAAAAAGCGCAAACGCGAACGCGGATGGTTCATGTCGTCGTACAATATGGCGCTCGAAGTCATGCCGCTCGGCGTTATAAGCGTCGTACTGTGGCTGGTGCAGGTGATCCTCATCGCGCTAAGTCCCGCGTTCGGGTACGACGCGGCGAGCGTATGGCGGATGTGGGGCATAGTCACGGGGATATGCGTAGGCGCAAGTTATGTCGTGACCGTACTTTCGGCGGTACTGCTCTTCGCGCTCGAGCATAAACGCATAGGAAAAGTGCGTTTCTTCACGCTGCTGCTCGCCTTCCTCACCTGGCCGTTCTTCCTCATCCTCGCGGTGGTCATAGACGTGCTGGTGCTGTTCGTAAAGAAGATCGAATGGAAACCCATCCCCCACCGTTACAACAAGGACGAGCCCGCCGCAACGACGGAAACGACGGAAGACCGAATACCTTAGCGGCATGCGCCGCACGCAAAAAGGGAAGCGACATGCTTCCCTTTTTAAGCTGCGGACATCGGAAAAACAGCGCGTTCACAGGTCCGTCCGCGATCGGAGGGGACCCCGAAACGAGTCCCCTCCGAAGCCGTAGCCTGTCGTTCGTCATATACGTTCCCAGCCGTCTGGACCGGAACGCAGATAGTAGGTGCGGATGTCGCGCCCTTCGCCTACGCGGAGCCTGATCACTTCCTCGCCGCGGTGACGTTCGCGGTCGAAGAGGAAAATCTGTCTGCCGGAGGCGTTTTCCGTGATCATTTTGAGCTCGGTCTCGCCGTCCTCTTCCTCGTAAGAGAAGGTGCTGCGCTCTATCGTTCTGCGACCTTCGCGAAGCGAATAGCTGTATTCCTGCTCGTATTCGTCGCCCTCGTCCTCGTAGCCCTGTTCGACGTAAAGGTACCTGTCTTCGCCGAGCGTTACGCGGAATTCGGTCTCCGCTTCCGTTTCAAAGCCTTCCTGCTCGAAGCTGCGTTCGCCGCGGATGGGATAATCGGTACCGCCTATGACCATCACGCCGTCTATCGCGTACTCCTCTTCGATCTCGTCCAGATCGTCGTCATCGTCGTCATCGGGAATAAGGAGTTCGTTGTAGTACATCACGTACTCGGAACGCTCGCCGTTTATGTCGGTATAGCTCACCGTCGTCTTTTCGGTGTACTCGGCGCGGTCGGACTCTTCCGTCACGCACCTGAAGCCGCCGTCGGAGAGCAACGTACCGACGAGCTCCATATATCCGTCAAGCTCGGTAAGTTCGGGGTCTGCCGTAACATCGCCGCTGCCTTCTTCGGTGCCGCCCGTCGCGCCGCCCGCCGTATCGTCGGCGGCGCCTTCGGTCGCCGCGGACGCGAGCAGCATGCCGCCCGCTTCCTCACCGTTCATCGCGGATATTATCATTCCTGCCGAAGCCGCGCTGAATCCGTATACGCTCTCCGCCGTGGTCAGATCGCCGAAGAGCCCGTCGGAAGAGCGGTCGTTGAAAGAAGTTCCGCAAGCCGTCAGTCCGAGAGGCAGAGAGACCGCCGCCGCCATCGCGATGATGAGTATGATATTTCTTACTTTAGCCGATGTTTTCATTTTTGTTTTCCTCCTGTATTTCGGGTAAATGTTTCGCCGAAAGGCTTCCGGAACTTCCCTCCGACACATACATAACGATCCCCGCCCCGAGTTTTGTTGGAGAAAAAGAAAAATTTCCGAAAAAATTTTTCGCGCCTTTCCGTATATGCGCTTTTTGCCGTTGACGAAAGCGGATATGACGTGGTATTATAATCTTAATAAATATTTTTTTGCGTTTTTTCGCGAAAATACCAACAATCCGCCTCGTTCGGATCGTTATTATTACGGATGGACCATGAGCGACAAACTTGAAAAACACGTCGAGATGCTTAAACGCGGCGATATGCGCGCCTTCGACTACATATACGAGCGCACGAACAGGTCTGTATACTTCACCGCGCTGTACATACTGCACGACAAGATGCACGCCGAAGACGTGATGCAGGAAACTTACGTCAAAGCGTTGTCCGCGATCGCGCAATACAGAGCGGGCACCAACTTCACCGCCTGGCTGCGCTCGATAGGCAGATCTCTCGCGCTCACCCACATAAGGAGATACTCCAAGGAAGTGGCGACGGACTTCGAAAAGGACGCATACAAGTACGGCGTAAAAGAGACCGAACTGCCGTTCATCTTCGATATCGCCGCAGATGTGCTCGCGGAAGACGAATACGAGATAATCATGCTGTGCCACGTTGCCGGATACAAGCGGCGGGAAGTCGCGGAGATGCTCGGCATGCCGATAGGCACGGTCACATGGAAGAACAACGAAGCGTTGAAAAAACTTCGGGCAAAGCTCGAAAAGGAGGGGCTGAGATGAAAAGCGTAAAGAAATTACTTAGCGAAAACAAAGATAAGGTCCTTCCGGGCGACGACGTGAGGGAGCGCATAAAACGCGAGCTGGGCATAGACGAAACGGCTCCCTCTCTCGCCTACGCTCACGGGGGCGAAAAGAGCGTTTCCCGCGGCAAACGCAACGCGCTCATAGCCGCGGCGGCAGCCGTGCTCGCCGTGATAATCGCGCTCTCCGTGATACTTCCCGTGGCGCTCAGCCGCACCGGCGCTCCCCTGCCTCCCGGACCGGGCTACAATAAGTTCGGAGACATCACGAGCGCCGATTCCTTCTACGCTTACGGCGCGGCTTCCATAGGCACGATACTTTCCGCGGCGGACAATACGGAAGTATCCGGTCGCGTCGCGACCAGCGCCGCACGAGACCGCGATGACGATGACGACGATGATGACGGCTATCGCCCCGGCGAAGGCTCGTTCGGCGATATCGAAAACGTGACCGCGACAGTGAACAGATATATGTCGCTCGTCGAAAGTCTGCTCGGCGAAGGCAGCATAACGGGCAAAACGGGCGCGGGAGAAGAGGGCTACGAACACTCGATGATCGTCTCTTATACCGATCTCCTCGGCGGCACCGTGACGTACACCATGTATTACGATAAAACGCTCGTGAGCAGCGAGACGGATGACGACGAGGTCGAAGAGGATTATTCACTCGAAGGCGTGCTCGTTATCGGCGACGCGCGCTACCCCGTCGAAGGCAGTTACGAAACGGAGACCGAAGAGGACGAAACGGGCAGCGAAATGAGCTTCGTCGCCTATACGAGCGAGGACAGACGTTCGTATATCGCCGTCGAACAGGAGCTGGAAACTGAGACCGAGGACGGCGAGACGGAAACGGAAAAGGAATTCGTCTACTCGGTATACGAAAACGGCAGGCGCGTCGAACGCACCACGGTGGAGTACGAATCGGAAGAGGACGAACTCGAACTCGTGATGACCATCGAGGCGGACGGCAGAAAAGAGACGCTGGTCTTTGAAGACGAGACGGACGACGGCAAACGTGTACTGC
>DXHS01000069.1 GCA_019113275.1 Candidatus Protoclostridium stercorigallinarum | reverse complement strand
CGCTTGCATAAAGAACCGCAATGTTTTATAATTTTGTATGTTATTAAGCTTCTGATAGCATTACTATATTAAACCGAAAGGAGGACACAGATCAAATGGGAGCAGTTATACTGTCTGCTGTTGAGATTCCTGCTGGCGGTATAGTCGGGATCGTACTCGGTTGTATCGTAGCTGGAATATTAATAGCATGTGTGGCAGTTTTAGCGATATATCATTTTGGACTTAAACGTAAGATTGATAGATCGAAACAACTTGCAAGCAAGATGGTCGAAGAGGCCATCGTAGAGGCGAAAAAGCTCAGGAAAGACGCAGTCGCCGAAGGAAAGGAAGAAGTAAAGAGGGAACGCAGCGCGTTCGAGAACGAGAGGCGCGAGCATAACGCCGAGCTGCAGCGTTCCGAACAGCGCCTTCAGCAGAGGGAATCTTCGCTGGACAAAAAGGAGTCCATGCTGGAGAAAAAGGAGGCGACTCTCGACGCAAAACTCGAGAACGTGGAGACTCTCAAAAACAACCTTGCAGCTCAGCAGGAGGAACTCAGCGAAAAGAAGAAGGAGATAGGCGAAGCGCATGAGCGCATGGTCGCGGAGCTGGAAAAAGTAGCTCAGCTCAGCAAGGAAGAGGCGAAAGCGCAGCTTATCGAAGCGATAGAGGACGAAGCCAAGCGCGACGCCGCCAAACAGGTGCGCGAGATAGAGGCGGAAGCCAAGGAAAACGGCGAAAAGCGCGCGCGTGAGATAGTATCCCTTGCGATACAGCGCTGTGCGGTAGACCAGAGCAACGAGATAACCGTATCCACCGTCACTCTTCCGAGCGACGAGATGAAGGGACGTATCATCGGCCGCGAAGGGCGCAACATCAAAGCGCTCGAACAGGCTACGGGCGTCGACTTCATCATCGACGATACGCCGGATACCGTCGTTCTTTCCGCGTTCGATCCCGTCCGCCGCGAGATAGCGAGAGTGACTCTCGAGAAACTCATTTCGGACGGCAGAATACATCCGGGCAGGATAGAAGACGTCGTGGCAAAGGCGACGAAGGAGATAGACGCGCAGATCAAGGACGCGGGCGAAAACGCGATGTTCGAGACCGGTGTGTTCAATCTCAATCCCGAACTCGTCAGGCTTCTCGGCAGGCTCAAGTTCAGGACAAGCTACGGTCAGAACGTGCTCAAACATTCCATAGAGGTCGCACTGCTTGCGGGCAACATGGCTTCCGAACTCGGCGCCAACGTCAATATTTGCAAGCGCGCGGGACTGCTCCACGATATCGGCAAATCCATCGATCACGAGACCGAGGGCACGCATATAACGATAGGCGTAGATATCGCGAAAAAATACCGCGAGAACAACGATATAATCCATTGCATCGCGGCGCACCATAACGATGTCGATCCGCAGACGATTGAGGCGGTCATCGTGCAGTGCGCGGACGCGATAAGCGGTTCCAGACCGGGTGCCCGCAGAGAGTCTCTCGAAAATTACGTCAAGAGGCTCGAGCAGCTCGAGAGCATCGCAAATTCGCATGCGGGCGTGGAGAAGTCGTTCGCAATACAGGCAGGCAGGGAAGTGCGTATCATCGTCAAGCCCGAAGTGGTGGACGACGCAGCTACGGTGTTCCTTGCCCGCGACATAGCGAAGCAGATCGAAAACGAGATGCAGTATCCCGGACAGATAAAAGTCAACGTCATCAGGGAGCTGAGAAGCGTGGACTACGCAAAGTAATGACAAAGCAAAAGCGGCACGGATCTTCCGTGCCGCTTTGCGCTTACGGCATATTTTGAAAAGACATGACTGACGACAATAACAGAAAAACACGTTTTTTGCGGTTTGTTTCCTGTCCGCCCGTATGGTTTGTTGCCGTATGGTGTTTTGTTACGTTACTTTTAGCGGCGGCAAGTGTTGTCGCAGTCATACTTATCGAAGAAACGAATGCCGCATGTATAGTACTGTATGCGGTCGCTGCATTGTTTTTGGCGTACGCGGTGTATGCCGTCGTAAGAACGGCTCCGGATGGTGCTCGGCGCGTTGCCGGCCGTTTGCGTGAAAATAAAGTGACCGGAGCGTTGATCGGCGACTACGGCAAAAGAACGGTTGCGCTTGCCGTATTGTCGCTTGTCGTGAATGTAGCGTTTGCCGCAATGAATTGGGTAAATGCCGTGATAAACGATGCTATATGGTACAGGGCGATAACCGGGTATTATGTGGTGTTGATAATAATACGCGTCGTGGTAGTAGTGGCAGGATCCGTATCAAAAAAGAAGTATCGTAGCGAAGATGTCTCGTCATACCGTGCCGGGCTTAAGGTTTATCTTGTGTGCGGAGCAATGCTTTCCGTTCTTGAAGTCGCGATCATCGTCGCGATAATTCAGATGGTGGCAAGCAAACGCCCTATTGAAGGTGATGGCATATATGCGATAATAACTGCGGCATATGCATTTTATAAGGCGATAATGGCTGCGGTCAATTTCGTAAAGGCACGGCGGTACGGCGATCCGATAGTGCAGTCATTGCGTAATATAAATATAGCCGACGCGGGGATATCGATAGTATCGTTGACTGTCATGATGATCGCCGTATTCGGTGACGGCGATGCGGATGATCCTTCCATGAAAGCGGTCAAGGCTTTTGTCGGATTCGGCGCTGTCGCGATAGTCACTGCTATGTCTTTGATCATGGTCATAAAAGCAGTAAAACGACTTAGGATAAAAGAAGCGGACAGACACGAGCTGCGGAAAGACGAGTGCGACATATGCGAGGAGGAATAATGGATATCCGATCGTTCAAATGGACAAGAACGCCTAAAAGTTTTCGCTTAGGCAACGATACGGCGGAAATAGTAACGCTGCCTTATACCGATCTTTGGCAACGGACTTATTATAAGTTCCGCAACGATAACGCTCCCGTTTTGCAGACGGAAACGGATAAAAAATATTTCAGTTTCACGGTAAAGACGGATTTTTCGGACAGCCGCCATAGGTTCGATCAATGCGGCGTCGTGATGTACCTGGGCAGTGAGAACTGGCTCAAAGCGTCAGTGGAATACGAAAACGAGCAGTTCGCTCATCTCGGCAGCGTCGTGACAGATCACGGCTATTCCGATTGGGCAACGACGGAGATACCCGCGGGCGTGAAAACGATGTGGTATCGCCTGAGCAGACGGGAGGACGATTATTGCCTGGAATGCTCACATGACGGTGTGAGATTTTCACAGATGCGTATCTGCCACATGTCCGAGGGAGGCGGGCGCATATCGTTCGGCATATATGCGTGTTCGCCCGAAGATTCCTCATTCCGCGCCGTATTTTCGGATTTCTCTTTCGGCGAGTGCATGTGGAAAGCGCATGACGGGCAGCAACCCGACCCCGAATAAAAAACGGCTCCGTGACAATGGCGTCTGCGGAGCCGAAATTTATATGATAGCGTTGACGTCCGGCAGTATGAGATCGGGAACGTCCGGGAAATTTTTCATGGACTTCGTTGTCGTTTCACCGCTGAGAACGAGCACGGTATGCATGCCGCAGTTATTGCCGAAGCGTATGTCGGTATGCATGCGGTCTCCGACCATGCACATGCGCGATCGGGGGACGGAGAGCCGCCGCTCCATACATTCGCCCATGACGGTGCCGGGTTTACCGATAACGATATCGGGACGCCTTCCAGACGAGGTGAAGAACAGTTCTATGAACGAGCCTACGTCGGGCATGGATACGCCTGCCGTAGGGCAGACCGCATCGGGATGAGTAGCAATATAATACGCGCCTTTTGCGAGGAACTCGTTGAAGAGTTTCATTTTGCCGAAATCGAGAGTCGTATCGTAAGCGAGGATGACTATTTCCGGGTCGTCTTCTACGAGAGGCACCGTGCGGGAAAATTCCGCTTTTACGGCATCCGTCGCGAGCAGGTACACGCGTTTGCCGCTAAAATGCGCCGCGACGTATTCCGCCGCAGCCATAGCCGACGTGTAGACGGTATCTCTGCCGTCATATACGCCGATGCGGGTGAGCTTTTTCACGTATTCTTCTTCGGCCTTAGACGAATTATTCGTAAGATAAACTATGCGCTTATTCATGTCGCGCAGGCATCCGAGCGTATTTCTGACGTCACCGATAAGCGTTTCTCCGAGATATACGGTGCCGTCTAAGTCGAACAGAAAAACGTCGGTGTTTTTAAGCAGAGTTTCTTTTGTCATGGCGATCTCCTTTCAGTGTTTGCTCAATTTTCCGTAATCGTAATCGGCGAAGTATGAGGAAGCGTCCTCGCTGCCGTCGGGCTCGTCCACCGTGATATTCTTCAGTCTTACGGCGTCTATCAGAAAGCGCTCTTCGAAGAAAAATCTGTTACGGTTGGCGCGCATGTATATCAGCGCTTCGTTCACGGCGATGATGTCGGCGTCTCGTTCGGCGAAAGTGCCGAAAGCGAAGTATTCGCCGAGGTCGAACCAATATTTCGCGCCTATACGCATTTCGTCAAGGGGTATCATGTCTGAAGTATACCACATCTCGGCGGCGGGCGGCAAGCGCATTTACGGCGTTTGATAAATTTGGCTCTATTTCCGCATGTCCGTTTGACTTTTGTCCGCCGCGGGAGTAAAATATATAGAAAGACGGGAAACGCATTTGCGTTTCCCGTCGTGGCAGGGGATGAGAGAATCGAACTCCCACCAAAGGTTTTGGAGACCCTTGTCATACCATTTGACCAATCCCCTTCGGATCGTGCCGAAAATCATTATATTATATATCTGAAAATTTGTCAAATAAAATAGCGGAGTAAAATCAAATTATGAAAAGAGTTAATGTGGGCTTTATAGGTTACGGCAATATGGCGAAAGCCATAGCGGCTTCTTTTTCGTCCTGTGGCAAAACGGACGGTATTCGCGCATACGATGTCAGTTCTTCGGCTCCCGACGGCAATGCGGAAATGTGCGCTTCCGCGTCGGAGCTGGTAAGCCGCAGCGATGTGGTATTTCTTTCCGTTAAACCGCAGTCGGCGGCGGACGCTCTCTCGGGACTCGATTTTTCCGGCAAGATCGTCGTTTCGATAATGGCGGGAACGAATATAGCCAAATTGCGTTCGCTGTGCAAAGGCGCGGAAAAGATCGTCCGCGTCATGCCCAATCTCTGCGCGAGAGTGGGGAAGTCCGTCAACGCATATTGCCCCGTGGGTCTGGATGAGGAAGAAACGAAGCTTGCCGAGGATCTGCTTTCGTGCTTCGGCCTTGCGGAGAAGTTCGACGAATCGTATTTCGACGTCATTACGGGGCTTACGGGCAGCTCTCCCGCATATACGTTCAGGTATGCTCGTGCGCTCACCGAATGCGGCGTGAGAAACGGTATGACGTTCGAGCAGGCGCGCGATATGTCTCTCTATTGCGTATCCGCGTGCATGGACATGCTTTCTTCCGCTTCTTCGCTGGACGAGATGCAGACCATGATAAACAACGTGTGCAGCAAGGGCGGTACGACGATAGAGGGCATTTATGCGCTCGATAAAGGCAATTTCGACGAACTTGTGATAAGCGCGGTGAACGCCGCCATATCGCGCAGCAGAGAGCTTTCTTCGGGCAAATGATATGAAAGAAGTCATATTGTATACCGACGGAGCGTGCAGCGGTAATCCCGGCGTGGGCGGCTGGGGCGCCATCCTGATGTACGGCGACGCGCGGCTTGAAATGAGCGGAGGCGCCGCTTATACGACGAACAACAAAATGGAGCTTACGGGCGTCATAGAGGGGCTCAAAAGGCTCAAAGAACCCTGCATCGTTCACGTGTACAGCGATTCGGCTTATGTCGTCAACGCGTTCCTGCAAAACTGGATCGCGGGTTGGGAACGCAGAGAGTGGAAAAACGTCAAAAATCCCGAGCTGTGGCACGAACTCATCGCTCTCACCAAAATGCATAAAGTGACGTTCCATAAGGTCAAAGGTCACTCGGATAACGAATACAACAACCGTTGCGACGAGCTTGCCCGCGGAGAGATAGTCAAGTCGCAGGATAAACGTGATAAAACATCTTCGGACGGGATAAAATAATACAAACGGATGAAGCGCGAAAATACGGACAACTTTACCTTATTCCGCAAGATAATAGTGATCGCGGCGGTGGTAGTGGCGATAGTCGCCGCCGCCGTATGTATTTTCGACGCATTCGGACTGTGGGATAAATTGCGCGACGTAGAAGCGCTTGCCGATTGGATAAACTCCAAGGGGCATTGGGCGGTTCTCGTTTATGCGGCGTTCGTATTGTGCTCGGTGGTGTTCCTGCCCGTACCGTCTACCGTAATGAATTACCTGGCGACGGTACTGTTCGACAATGCCTGGGTGACGTTTCTCGTCACTACGGCGGCAACGCTCGTCGGCTCTTTCATATGCTATGCGCTCGGCAGAGTTTTCGGAAAGCGCGTAGTGATTTGGCTTGCAGGCAGAGAGAAAACGGAGAAATATTCGCGTATCATAACGGAGAACGGCAGATCGCTTTTTGTGATAATGCTGCTTCTGCCGTTTTTCCCCGACGACGTTATCTGCCTGATCGCTGGCGCGGCGAGCATGAGTCTGCCGTTCTTTTCGGTGTCCGTAGTGCTTGCGCGCCCCGTGATGATCGCGCTCGTCACGTTTCTCGGTAAGAGCGCCACCGAAGCATGGAGCAGCTGGGGCATTCCGGTCGCCGTAGCCGTGGTGGTCGTTGTGGTCGCGACGACGATACTCCTCATGATATTTAAGATAAGAAAGAAAAAGCGCCGTACTTCGGCGGCGGGAAGCGGAGCCGAAAGCAAAAACGGCGGGGATAAAGCAGATAATAAAGACGAATAAAAAACATATCGGGCTGCGACCGCAGCCCGATATGTTTTTTTTATCCTTCTACATTGAAGCGTTTGGTATCGTATAACGTCTGGAAGATTATGGGACTGAGCGGGATGTTCGTGCTCATGAGCGCCGGCGTGATAAGGCTGAACGCGTATTCCGCGTCGAAGGCTATATCCATGAACAGCACGACGTTCGCCGCATATATCAGCACGAGCATGAGCGCCATGACCGCAAGCCTGAACAGTACCGAATTCTTCATCGAGAAGTCGTAACGCTTGCGCTTGTACGGGTCTATCATGTTTGCGACCACCGCGTATATCGGCAGTATCGCGGCACCGGTTATCGAGAGCACGAGCGTGAGCACTTCGTATTTTATCTCGACGCCTACCGCAAATTTGATAATGAGATAGGGTATTATGATCTCGGCAGCCATCAGCAGGAACAGTATGCCGTACTTGTACAGCAGGAGTTTGTTCGAGTAGTACTGATATGCGCTGTTGTATTCCTTATCGGCGCTGCTGCTGTGCGTGCGGATGCGTATCTCGTCGCCCATACTGCGGACAGCCGTGAGCAGATTGGAAAAGTCCGCCTGAGTGCCCGTCGATACGCCGTAAGACCTCGTGTCCGCGCTTTCCGGATCGGTAGCCGCGACATAGTTGCTTTCGGGAGCGGGGGAGTAGCTGTCGTCGTCGTAATAGGGGAACATCTCGTTGCCGTCGTATTCGCCGCGGAGCAGATCGCGTATCACGTTTCTGTAACCGCGCTGTATTATCATTTCGCGGCGGGCGTCTTCGGCGATGTCTCCGTCATCGTAGGGGCGGAATACCGTGCCGTCGTCCGTCTGCTCGTCTTCGACCGCTTCTTCCGCGGCGCCCGCGGACGCGGTGGACGTCTCTTCGCCTGACATGGTCACGGTGGCGCTTTCGCCGTCGGTATACGTGCCGCTTGACGAATAGTATTCGGTGCCTGTCTCGGCAGAAGAACTTTCCGCCGTTTCCGATGTTTCCGTGTATGTATCGGCAGCCGAAGGTTCGTCAAATACGTCTATCTCTTCGCCTTCGTAAGTTTCGTCTTCGTCTTCGCCGTCGTAATCGCGGAAATAATCGGACGAGGAATAAACGCCTTCGTACAGTTCGTCGCTCGGTTCGACCGTCGCGTCGCGCCGAGGTTCGTCCGTAGTGAGCCTGTCCGCATAGCTGACGCCGAGAAGCCTGTCGCGATCCGCTTCGTCCTCTTCTTCCGTGCGGCTGTCGGCGAGCAGGCGCTCGCTTTCCGCTTCCGCGAGGATGTCGTTATACAGCCGTTCGGAAAGTTCGTCGTGCGCCGATCCGTCGGCGGTCTCTTCTGTCGGCTCGTCCGCAGCAATGTTCGCCGTTTGTTCTTCGTCGGCGTCGCTCGCTTCGTCGGCTGCCGGAACATCCGTTTCCGCGGGCTCTTCTTTCTCGATTTCTTCGGTTTCTTCCGTGGTCTCGGCGGTGACCGTTTCTTCGGCTGTCGTTTGCTCGTCCGCGGCGGCAGGGGAGAGCTCCTCTTCGTCGCTGTCGTCGCCTTCCTTCACGGCGTTTGCCGGAGCTTCTTCGCCCTCGGGAACAAGAACGTACGGACGAACGGGGGAGCCCGAGGACGAGATGAGCATATCTATCACACCACGTGAATGCTCCCATTCGTCTTTGTTTTTCAGGAAAAGCTCCTTTCCCATCTCGGTAAGAGAGTAGTACGTCCGACGGCCGCCTCCCGATTCGGTGCCCCAGTATTTGTAAATGAATCCCTGAGTCTCCAGCCTTTTCAGGCAGCTGTAAAGAGTAGGCTGCTTAAGAGTATACTGCCCGCCGCTTTTCTTTTCTATTTCGCCGAGGATATCATACCCGTAGCGGTCGCCTTCACGGAGAACGCTAAGGATTATGGTATCTATATGGCCGCGAATAAGATCGCTGTTAATAGAATTAAGCATAAATATATTCTACCACACATAGTAGTTTTTGTCAATGATATTCGGAATACAAATGCAAGTCGCGCCGCGCTTTATGGCGAAAATCCGTGACATGCCCGTCATTGAAACGCTATAGCCGAAAAATCGTGAAGATCGCACAAAATCATTGACTTATCGATCGCAAAGAACTATAATCGGTTTATGAGTGACGGTTATACGATACAGCGCAGCGCAAGGCGCACGATATCCATAGTGGTCAAAGACGGGGCGGTCATCGTCAAGGTGCCGAACGAGTATGACAGCTCACCGCGTTTAAGGCAGCATGTGGAGGATTTTCTGCGCCGGAAAAGCGGCTGGATAGAGAGAAAACTTACGGAGACCGCGCGTAACAGGGAAGAGCTTCTTCTCGGGCTCGGCGGAAATGCCGTATATCTGTTCGGCTATCCGGCGGAAGTGCTGTACGATCCCGCGTCGCGCGCGACGCGCTTTGATGGGAGGACGCTGCGGTTGCCCGTGGCGCACGACGATGCCGGCAAACGTCTTATCCTGGCGCGCTGGTATAAAAAAATCGCGAAGAAAGAACTGTCGTCTCGCTTGCGCCGCATGGCGGACACGACGGGGTATACTTACGCTTCGTTCGCATTGTCGTCCGCGAAAGGAAAGTGGGGCAGTTGTGCCGACGACGGCGTGATACGATTGAACTATCGTTTGGCGGCGCTGCCGGAGCGCCTGATCGACTATGTTATCCTGCACGAGCTGTGCCACACGGCAGAGATGAACCACTCGGAAAAATTCTGGAAACGCGTCGGATATTTTATGCCGGATTGTAAGGCGCGCCGTAAGGAACTCGACAGGTATCGGTTCGTTATGGAACTGATATAATATGTGTAAAAATCTTGGTTCGGATAATTTTTACGCGCAAAAACGTGCGGGGAGAGCAAAAGGGCATATATATAAACTATTCGCAAAAGTCAGCTTTTGCGAATAGTTGGTGCAAAATTTTGATGCCGGAGGGGATCTGCCGCTATTTTCATCCTTATAATTGTAATTTTGCGGCATGCTTTTTTGCGGACGCGTTGTACAACGGCGTTATATGCTGCGCCTTGATTTTGGCGCACAATTGCGCGGCGTCCTGTCGTGCGGTTGTATGTACGATGACCGAACGCGTGAGCGCGCGTAGCGTACAGAGCGCGCTAAGCGGCACGAGACGATGCTTGCAAAATTCTTGCGCCGTTTACTATACAAATGTGTGGGTTTTGCCCTATCTTTCGTCATATAAGAATGTTTCAAAATTTATACAAATTTTTCATAGTACTATGTCTGTAATAGTATATATATTTATATTTTCGCTCTTGACAAAGAGCGTGCGGTCTGCTATACTTTATTTATGAGCGATTATTTCAAACAACGCGACGATAAAAATCTCGAGAAAATAGACAGATTGCTTGCCGAAATGCCCGAATTTGTGGGACAGTTCATCGTAGGCATATCTTCGCAGACTTCCGTTCTGACGCGCCTCAATTATGTGACGGACATCGGCATATTTTTCTCCTACCTTATAAAGTATAAATATCCCGGAAAAACGATGGCGGAGCTTTCTGCTAACGATATCGAGTGCCTTGCTCCGCACGATATAGAGCGTTATATTGACGGGCTGTCGTCGTATGTGCTGGGCGGAAAACGCCTTTCCTGCGGAGAAAAAGCCAAGGAGCGCAAGCTGTCGTCGCTCAGATCGCTGTATAAATATCTCTATAAAAAAGAGATCATAAGCTCCAACGTAACGCTCAAAGTGGATATGCCTAAGCTTCACGATAAGCCGATAGTCCGTCTCGAGCCTGACGAAGTCGGTCGGCTCATAGATACCGTCGCTTGCGGCGATATGCTGACCGAGCGCGAGAAGTCGTATAATTCCGTGACCAAGGAACGCGACATGGCGATAATGTACGTTTTTCTCGGAACGGGCATCCGAGTCAGCGAGCTTGTCGGACTTAACCGCAACGATATAGATTTTGAAAATTCGTCGTTTGTCGTTACGCGTAAGGGCGGCAATCGCAGCATACTTTACATGCCTGTCGAAACGCTGGACGCATTGCGTACCTACGTCGATTGGCTGGATGAGCAGATCGCAAACAATACCGAGTTTGCGGCAAAGATCAAAGATCCCGACGCATTGTTTTATTCGTTGCAGGGTACGCGTATAGGCGTGCGTACGGTCGAGAAGCTCGTAAAAAAATATGCCTCCCCCGCCGCGCCTCTCAAAAAAATAACGCCGCATAAGCTGCGCAGTACATACGCCACCAATCTTTACCGCGAGACCGAGGATATTTACGTGGTAGCCGACGTGCTCGGACACTCGGATGTGAATACCACCAAGAAGCATTATGCGCAGATGAGCGAAGAACATAAAAAACATGCCGCGGAAGTCACACGCATTGCCGACCGCGACGGAAATTAGTTATTATTTAATTATATAATATCCGTTATTATAACAAAAAGCCGTCGCAATGATAGTCTTGCGACGGCTTTGATGAACTTATTTATCGTCTTTTTTGGAGTTATCCGCCATGACAGCGAGTATCACGGCGATAGTCGCCAGAAGTACGGCTATTATGATGAGCGTTACCACAGCGAGCACCATGAATGCCGTCATGTCCGTGCCATTACCGAGGGCAGTCAGAGCTATTATCAGCGTTACGAGCATGGCGGACGCGCATACGATTATTACGGCTATTGCGATTTTTCTCATTATCTCCCTCCGTTTGCGTATATCATATTCAGTTTAGCACGTCCCGACGTCGCTGTCAAGCCGTTATTGCGTAAAAATTTTAGAACATATGATTGACAAATCTTCTGAAATATCGTATACTGAATATAAATAAAGATCCATGAAGGGAGGGCTCGCGCTATGGCGGAGGCGCTCAAAGGCACTACTAAAAAAGTGTATGAATACATAGTGGAATATTCGGACGAGCACGGTTATCAGCCGTCTCTGCGCGAGATCGCCGAAGTAACGGGTATCAAATCCGCTTCCACGATATTTTATCATATCGGCAAGCTCGAGCGGCTCGGGCTCGTCAAAAAGAGCGCGCTCAAAAACCGCGCTATCGAAGTTACGGGAAGAAAAGAACGTCCGCAGCCGACAGAAGAGCATACTCATCTTCGCAGTATCCCTGTGCTCGGGCGAGTTGCCGCGGGAACTCCCGTGCTTGCGGTGGAAAATATTTCGGATAGCATCGAAGTTTCCGACGATCTTTTCCGCGGCAGTTCCCTCTTTTTCCTGCGCGTCAAGGGCGACAGTATGATAGATGCGGGCATACTCGAAGGAGATCTTATAGCCGTAAACAAACAGGAAAGCGCAAATAACGGCGATATCGTCGTCGCTATGCTCGAGGACGAAGTTACGGTCAAGCGTTTTTACCGTGAGGCGGACGCGATCCGCTTGCAGCCGGAAAACGAGAAATACGAGCCTATCGTCGGGCGGGACATATCCGTTGTCGGAAAGGTCGTCGGGCTGATAAGGAGCGCGATGTGATAAATCTCACCTGCCTGTGTCTCGGATCGGAAACCACTCTTTATCTGAAGGATCGCGTGATCTACGGCAGATATGAGTCTGCGAGCTGGGGCGTGATCACAATGACGGATAACATCGTCGCATATACCGACGGAGATCTTATAGAAAATACCGACGTCGAACAGATAAATATCGCCGATGTCGTTGCCGTCGGGAATACGGGCACACGCCGCCATCGCCGACGCAACGAACTTTGCTGGCAGTTGGATATTCTCGATTACGAGATAAATTTCGAAAATAAGTTCAGAAGTTTCAGGTAACGCATTACGGAAGCCGCAGATATATCTGCGGCTTTCCGTCCGTTTTGACGGTCTATCGGGCGTTAAGCGAGATCAGACAACGTTTAAGCGCTATTTTTGCATGCTCGTAAGTCATGCCGCCCTGGATGTACAGCGAATACGGCGGGCGCACGGGCGCGTCTGCGCTGAGCTCGATGGACGACCCCTGTACGAAGCTGCCCGACGCCATTATCACTTCGTCGTCATAGCCCGGCATCGCCCACGGGTCGGGGCGCGCGTTTGCGTCTATCGGCGACGCAGCCTGCACCGCGCGGCAGAATGCGAGCATTTTATCCTTATCTCCGAAGTCGACCACTCTTACGATATCTCCGCTCGCGTCGTCGGCAGCCGGGTATACGCCGTATCCGAGAGCTTCCAGCGCTCCGGCAAAGAGCAGTCCGCCTTTTCTCGCTTGGGCGACGATGTGCGGCGCAAGGAAAAGCCCCTGAAAGAAATTCCTGTAGGTATGCTCGTAGGAGCCTATTTCCGTGCCCACGCCGGGCGCGGTGAGCCGCATGCCGATCTTATCTATGAGTTCTTGTTTACCTGCGATATAGCCGCCCGTGGGGGCGATCGCGCCTCCCGGATTTTTTATGAGCGAACCCATGACTATATCCGCGCCTACGTCGGTGGGCTCTTCCCTTTCCACGAATTCGCCGTAGCAGTTGTCCACCGCGACGGGGGCGTCGGTAAATCGCCGCACGAACGAGACGATATCTGCGATCTCTGCGACGGAAAAAGCCTTACGGCGTTCGTAGCCGGGGCTGCGCTGGATATATACGAGCGCGTATTTTTCTTCCGAGAGCATCGCCGCGATGCGTGCTTTGTCGAATCCTTCGGGCGAGCGCTCGGCGATGTCGAATCCTATACCGAAATCGTGCAGAGAACCGTTCTCTTCGCCGAATATCACGCCGCGCAGCGTGTCATACGGCATTCCCGAGAGCGACAGCGCTTTTTGCCCCGGGCGGAGCAGTCCGAACAGCGCGCAGGCTATCGTGTGCGTGCCCGAAGCGAAGTGAGTCGAGGCTATGGCGGCTTCGGTGTGCATTATCCCGGCAAACAACTGACCGAGTTTTTCCCTGCCCATGTCGTCGTAACCGTAACCGGTCGTCGGAGCGAAATGCCCCGCCGAGATACGGCAATTTATGAATGCGTCGAGTACCTTTTCCTGGTTGTAAAGAGCGACGGCGTCCGCCTCGGCGAAGCGTTCCGCATATTTGTTTTCGGTGTCTTTTATCAGTTTATCTATATCCATTCGGTCATCCTTTCATGAATCGCGCTATGCGATCGTTTGCTTCCCTTTCGTCCCAATCATAAAGCACGACTTTATCCTTCCATTGCAGCCACTTGAAAAATGTCTGCTGCTTTTTTATCAGTTTATGATACGACGCGCGCATATCAGCTTTGATCTCATCGTCGCTCTTGCCGAGGCGTATGCCTGCGACGGCTTCTTTGTAACCTACCGTATCCATGCACTTATATCCGAAGTATCGGGCAAGACCGCGTACTTCTTTCATGAATCCTGCGGAGAACATTCCTTCGATGCGCTTTGCCGCGCGTTCGTCCAGCTTTGCTCTGTCGGCGTCCATGACGACGAGGACGGCGTCGTAAGCGTCGTGATATACGGTCGTCGAGTCTTCCGCGTCGCGTTGCGGCGAAAGGTACAGCTCGAGCTGCCTGATCACCCTGACCGTGTCGTTCGGATGGAGCAGCGTATCCTTATCGAGCTGTAAAAGCATATCGTAAAGATATCCTTTCCCGAATTTTTTTTCCAGACCTTCTAACCTGCGGCGCAGTTCGTAATTCGGTCCCGCGCCTCCGCAGTTATATCCGTGCAGCAGCGCATTGATGTAGAAACCCGTTCCGCCTACGATCACCGGCATTTTTCCGCGTGATATTATGTCTGTAATAGTACGCTTTGCTTCTTTTAAGTACAGCGCGACCGAATATCTTTCCACGTACGGTTCGAGTATATCCATAAGGTGGTGCGGTACGCCTTTCATCTCCTCTTCGGTCAGTTTACCCGAGCCGATATCGAGATATTTGTAAAGCTGAACGGAATCCGCGTTGACTATCTCTCCGTCATATTTCAGCGCGATATTGACCGCATAATCGGATTTGCCCACGCACGTGGGACCGCCGATAACTATTATGCGTTCTTTGTTCAGACTATCCGCTTGAACCATTTTTCGATCTCCGTCTTTTTTATGCGCACGGCGATCGGTCTGCCGTGCGGGCAGAACAATTCGATGCGTCTTTCGCAGATATCGCGGATGAGGAGCTTTGCGTCGTCGTCCGTTATATCCGTTTCTCCTTTGATCGCCGCTTTGCATGCGCTCTGCATAAGGGAATTTTTCAGGAGCGCGGATTTGCCGAAACTTCCGCGTTTGAGAAGTTCGGTCATGTCGGATACGAATCCCGAAAGATCCATATCGCTCAGAGCCAGCGGCACGGATGACAGCGAATAACTGTTCCCCGACAAACGCTCGAGAGTAAAGCCGATGGATCTTATCTCGCTTAAATGCGAGTCGATAAGCTCCGCTTCGGAATAGCTCACGTCGAATATGTACGGCAGAAGCAGATCCTGTACGGTATTTCTGCCGGCTTCCACCGCTTTGACGAGATCGTCGTACAGCATGCGCTCGTGTGCGGCATGCTGATCGATAAGTATCACTTCGTCGTGACTTTCGAGCAAAAGGTATGTATTGAACAGCTTTCCGCAATAGCGGTGCCGGGAGATGTCCGTATAGCTGTCCCTTTCTTTTTCGGTATCCGAAAGAATGTCTTTGAGCAGTGAATATTGCGACGGCTTCTCTTTTTCGCGCGTTACTTCGGCGAACGTTTGGCTTTGCTCGTTTTTGAGAGGCGCGCGGTACTCGCGTTCTGACGTCGGCACGAACATCGATCTTACGGGCATCACTACGCTGCTTTTTGTTTCGTCCGCGTTTTCGCGCACGTCGGTGAAAGGCGTTTCGCCCGCCAGCGCTATTTCGCCCGCTCCGATGGAGTCGTCGGCAGCAAAACGCAGCGTATCCGTTCCGAATGTTTTTTCGTCCGCGGGGATCTCGCGCTCTATCAGTTTAGGCTCCGAGCTCGTGCGTGCGAGCGACTCGTTTATCGCTTTGGACAGCAGTCTTTTTATCCCGCCGAGATCGATGAATTTGACTTCCATTTTGCTCGGATGGACGTTGATATCCACCATATCCGGCGGGACGTTGATGAATATCGCATACGCCGGATACTGCCTTTTCATGAGGATGTGCGAGCAGCAGTTGTATATCCAGAACGATATGTCGCCGTTCACGACATACCTGCCGTTCACGATGAGCGTCTGGTATGAACGGTTGTGTTTGGAAAACGCCGGCTTGCTTATATATCCGTATACCTCGGAGCCGGGAACGCTTGCGTGGATATAGTCGTACTCTTTAAGCACGTTTTCCCCGAGAGCCGCAAATGCCGCCTCTTCCAGCCCTTTTCCTTCGGAGCGATATATCTCCTTGTCTTCCGTAGTGAGAGAGATCGCCACGTTGTGATTTGCGAGAATGAAACGCTGGACGAGCGAAGCGATCTCGCCTTCCTCGCTGCGGGCGGAACGGAGGAATTTCAGGCGGGCGGGCACGTTCGCGAATAAGTCGGATACGATCACCGTCGTGCCGCACGGCGCGCCGACGACGGTTTCTTCGAGTACTTTGCCGTTTTCGATGACTATCCGTCCGCCCGTTTCGTCTTCTTTTCGGCGGGAAGTCAATGAAACGTGCGCGACTGAAGCTATGCTCGGCAGGGCTTCGCCGCGAAAACCGAGCGTGGAAATGGCGTCCAGGTCGGACAGGTCTTTTATCTTGCTCGTGGCGTGCGGCATGAATGCCGTTTTAAGGTCGGAATATTCTATGCCGCAGCCGTTGTCCGCCACTTTGATATATCTGCCGCCGTCTTTTACCGTGATGTCTATGCTCGTGGCGCCGCTGTCTACGCTGTTTTCCACGAGTTCTTTGACGACGGACGCCGGTTTGTCCACTACTTCGCCGGCGGCTATACGGTTGAATACTTCCTGACCGAGTACGTTTATCTTACTCATTTTTCTTCCGCCTTCTCTTTAAGATCCGCGAGTATGTCGTAAGCGCTGCGCGGGCTGATATCGTCCATATCGAGATCGCGCAATATCTTTATGATCTCGCCAGAACCGTTGGTATTGAATATCGAAAGCTGCTGATAAGGGCTAGCGTCCTGCCTCGCGATATTCAGTTTGTCCAGCTGTTTGAGGTGCTGTTTCGCCCTGTCGACGACTTCTTTCGGCAGCCCCGAAAGTCCCGCGACTTCTATGCCGAAACTGCGGTTCGCGCTGCCGCGCAACAGCTTGCGCATGAACACTATATTTCCGCCGAGTTCCTTGACCGTCATTTTATAGTTCTTTACGCCTTCTATCGTGCCTTCGATATCCGTAAGTTCGTGATAGTGCGTGGAAAACAGCGTTTTGGCTTTGAATTTCTGCGATATATATTCGATTATCGCCCAGGCGATACTGAGTCCGTCGTATGTGGATGTTCCCCTGCCCACTTCGTCGAGAAGTATGAGGCTGCGGTCGGTGGCATTGCCGAGTATATAAGATACTTCGCTCATTTCCACCATGAACGTGCTTCTGCCCGTATGCAGATCGTCGCTTGCTCCCACGCGTGTGAATACTCTGTCGGTAATGCAGAGTTCGGCGCTGTCTGCCGGGACGAAGGATCCCGTCTGTGCGAGTATGACGATGAGCGCCACCTGCCGCATGTATATGCTCTTTCCGGCCATATTGGGTCCGGTGATTATCATCGTGCGGCTGTCGCCGTCGTTAATATAGGTATCGTTGGGAACGAATGCTTCCTGTCCCATGCGTTCCACGATAAGGTGCCTGCCCTCTTTTATCTTTATCTCGTGAGACGCCGCGGAGACAACGGGGCGCACGTACTTGTACTTTGCGGCTACTTCGGCATTGGAGCATATGACGTCCGCTTCGGCTATCGTTCTTGCGGAGGAAAGCAGTCGGTCGCAGTGAGCGGAAAGTGCGGATACGAGCTCGTTATACAGCTTTTGCTCGAGAGCGAGCGCTTTCTCTTCTGCGTGGAGTATCTTATCCTCTATCGTTTTAAGCTCTTCGGTTATGTACCTTTCGGCATTGGCGAGAGTCTGTTTCCGCACATAATCGTACGGCACGTTTTCCGCCTGCGCTTTCGGCACTTCGATGTAGTAGCCGAAGACCGAGTTGTATCCTATGCGGAGATTTTTTATCTGCGTGCGTTCTTTCTGTTCCGCTTCGATCTTGGCGAGTATGGACTTTGAGTCCGAGGAGACTGCTCGGTATTCGTCGAGCTCTTCGTTGTACCCGCTGCGTATCACGCCGCCGTCTCTGACGAACGTATTCGGCTCGTCCGCTATTGCCGAGCGGATGAGCGCGGCTACGTCGCCTAAGGTATCGAGTGAGGAAGCCAGACCCGAGAGAATGCGCGATCCGCATTTACCGAGGGCGGCTTTGAGCGTAACGAGATTTCCGAGCGATATTGCCAGAGTCACGCATTCTTTGGGCGTTATGCTGCCGTAAGCTATGCGAGCGGCGATACGCTCGATATCCGCGATGCCGGAAAGCGCTTCGCTCGTTTCTGCGCGGAGCAACCTGTCTGCGGTAAGTTCGGCGACGCCGTCCAGCCGGTCGTTTATCGTTCTTTCGTCGGCTGACGGGGCTGCGAGCCTTTTGCCGAGCAGCCGCGCTCCCATGCCCGTTTGAGTCTTGTTTATTGCGGAGTATACCGATCCCTGTTTCTTGCCGTTGCTCGAAACGAGCAGTTCGAGCGTTTTTGCGGCGTTATTGTCTATCAGCATAACGTTGCCTTCGGGTCTTTCGGGTCGGATATAATCGAGTTCGCGTTTTTGCGTCTGCTTTACATAGCGCAGTAATGCGCCGCAAGCTCTGACGCAGACGTCTTCTTCTTTCAGGATGTTCGCGGAATCCTTGCACATCCGCGGTATTATCTCGCGGGCTTTTCCGAGATCGAATTCGCTTTCGTCGAGCATGCGGAACTCGCATACGCTGCCGTATTTGACGGCGGAGAGCGAACGGCTCTGCTCTTTCATCCCGGGATTGCATATAATCTCCGCGGGACCTATGCGCAGCAGCAGGTCGTTGAGACGGAGATTTATCTGTGCGTCTATCGTCGCTCTGTTGAATTCGCCCGTCGAAATGTCGGCCCAGCAAACGCCCGCTTTACCGTTTTCCAGGCAGAGGGCGAGCAGATAGTTGTTGGAATCCGCGGAGAGCATATCGCTCTCCATCACGGTCCCGGGAGTTATCACGCGGACGATATCGCGCGTTGCGAGACCTTTTGCGGGGATGTTCGTCTGTTCGCATATCGCTACTTTATGCCCGGCATTGACGAGCTTGGCGATATACCCGTCCACCGCGTGGAAAGGAACCCCGCACATGGGGGCGCGCTCTTCCAGCCCGCAGTCTCTTCCCGTGAGCACGAGGTCGAGTTCTTTGCTTGCGATCTTCGCATCCTCGAAGAACATCTCGTAAAAATCCCCGAGGCGGAACATGAGTATGCAGTCACTGTTCTGTTCCTTGATCTCGAGATATTGTTTCATCATCGGCGACAATGCCATTTTATTTCACCGCCTTACCGTAAAGTTTGCTGTTTTTGGACGAGGTCACGAGGACATCCGCAAATTCTCCGACAGCCGCATCTCCGTCAAAAACTATCACTCTGTCTGCGCTCGTCTTGCCTTTGAGCTTTTTCCCTTCCCTGCCGTCGCAAAGCACGCGGCAGGTTTTCCCCACGCATGCGGCTGCGCGGGCGGAAGCTATATCCGCCTGCAGATCTATGAGGCGGGAGATCCTTTCTTTTTTTATCTCTTCGGGTACCTGACCGTCCATCGTCGCTGCGGGCGTGCCCGTGCGTTTGGAGTAGATGAACGTGAAGAGGTTGTTGTATCCGATGTCCTTCACCGCTTTTTCGGTGAGCAGGTGATCCTCTTCCGTTTCGGTGGGGAATCCTACGATTATGTCGCTCGACAATCCCGCGTCCGGCATCAGTTTGCGTATGAACTCTATTTTGTGCATATACGCCGCCATGTCGTATTTCCTGTTCATGAGCGCAAGTATCCTGTCGCTGCCGCTCTGCAGCGGCAGGTGTATGTATTTTGCGAGCCGCGGGCGCTCGGCTATCAGGCGTATGACGTCGTCCGAAAGGTCTTTCGGGTGCGAGGTCATGAATTTTATCCAATGATCGCCGGGGATGAGCGAAAGCTCGTCCAACAGTTTTACGAAATCCGTTTCCCCGTCGTTGTACGAATTCACGTTCTGCCCGAGCAGAGTGATCTCCTTATAGCCGCGCTCGACGAGTTCCGTCACTTCGCGGATTATGTCTGCCGATCTGCGGCTGCGTTCGTGCCCTTTTACATAAGGGACTATGCAGTATGTGCAGAAGTTGTCGCACCCGTACATGATATTTACGAATGCGCTCACTTTGTCCGTGCGCATGGCTGCGTTTACGCCGCAGGGTACGCGTTCGTCCTTGTCGAGGTCGAGTATGAATTTTTCCCCGTTCTTCACTCGCTCGACCATATCGGGCAGCTGCGGGAGTTTGTAAGTCCCCGTGATGACGTTCACGAACGGGCAGCGCTTATGTAATTTTTCCGCGACCGCTCGCTGCTGGGTCATGCAGCCGCATACGGCTACGATAAGACCGCGCTTGTTTTCTTTTAGCTTCTTAACGAGCCCGAGGTTTCCGATCACTCTTGTTTCGGCGCCTTCGCGTACGCAGCATGTGTTTAGGATGATGATATCGGCGTCCTCCGCGCGTTCCGCTTTGCCTATGTCTCGGCTTGCAAACGAGGCGTACATCTTTTCCGTTTCGTGTACGTTCATCTGACAGCCGTATGTTTTTATGTATACGAGTTCCATCCGAATAATTATAGCAGATTTATTTGTTTTACGCAAGCAAACCGCGGGCGCGGAAGCGATACTCCGTATGAAACCGCGCCTCGCTATTTATAATATAAACGATGGAGACCGTCAGAAAGATCATACGGGCGACAGCCCTTGCCGCGCTGTGCTTCGTCGTTGCCGTGTGCGGTACCGTAGCGGTCGTGACTCACCCGCTTACGGGAGCTTTTACGGATGTTTATCGTTCGGGGGCGCTGGAAAAAGCGCTTGCAGTCCGCCGCGTATACGACGCCGACGGTCGCGAGATATTTGCGGTGAACGGGTACGGCAGATTCGTTTCCGGGACGGGCGGTTTGCCGGAGCATACGCTTAACGCCTTTATCGCCGCCGAGGACGCCCGTTTCTATTCGCATGAAGGTTATGACGTCAGACGGATAGCCGCCGCAGCGGTAAAGGACATCCTTACGGCAAGCGCGAGCGAAGGAGCTTCGACGGTAACTCAGCAGCTGGCGAAAAACCTGTGGCTGGAGCCGGATAAAACGCTTTCGAGAAAGGTAAAAGAGCTTGCGCTCGCGCGCAGGATGGAAAGAGATCTCGATAAGCGCACGATACTCGGGCTGTATCTCGACAACATTTATTACGGTCGCGGCGCGTACGGTATATCCGCCGCCGCACGCAGATACTTCGGTACGGACGCGAGCGAGTTGGATATAGGTCAAAGCGCAATGCTTGCAGGGATCATAAACGATCCTTCGTCCTACGACCCGATAACGCATAACGCCGCAGCCGAAAGACGTAAACGGCTGGTCCTTTCGCGTATGGTGAAGTGCGGATATATCACCGAGGAAATGCGCGCCGAAGCCGAGGCGAAGACGTCGATATCCGCTCCCGATGTCGCTCGCGGGATATTCGCTTATTACGCTCTCGGCGAGAGTGACGGAGACGCGTACACGGCATACGATCCGTGCGTGCAGGACGTTCTCGAACGCGCGATGACTGCCGCCGTACCTTCGGATAAAGTCACGGTATCCGCGATCGTACTGGACGTTGCCTCCGAAAAACTCGTTGCCGCGGCTGCGAACACTTATGCGGATATTTCGTCGGCGCGCCGTCAGGCGGGCAGCGTTGTCAAGCCGCTGCTGTGTTACGCGCCCGCACTCGAGAGCGGGCTCATAACTCCCGTCACTCCCCTGCTCGATAAACCGACCGATCACGGCGGATACCGTCCGCATAATTACGGCGGGATATACCGCGGCTGGGTAACGGCGACGGAAAGCCTTTGTCTGTCGCTCAACGAGCCTGCGGTAAAGCTGCTCGACATGGTGGGCACGGAGCGCGCAAAGTCGTATGCGCGGGAGTTCGGGCTCGAACTGTCCGACGATGACGACGGGCTAGCCCTCGCGCTCGGCTCGAGCCTGCGCGGAGAAAAGCTCATGTCGCTCGCGCGGGCTTACTGCCGCATAGCCCGCGGAGGCGGCGGCGCCGTCGGCAAGGAGACCGCGTATCTCATCACGGAAATGCTCAAAGAATGCGCGGAGCGCGGTACGGCAAAGGCGCTTACGGGCATTCCGAACGTTGCGGCAAAAACGGGTACCGTGGGAAGCGCGGCGGGAAATTCTGACGCGTATTGTATCGCGTACACTCCGCGCCATGTCATAGCCGTATGGGCGGGAGCGGACGGCGGTATGTTGCCTGACGGTATTACGGGAGGCACTCTTCCCGCCGGGATATGCGCGGAAGTGTTCAAATGCCCCGCTATGAGCAGCGGAGCATTCGTCAGACCTGATACGGTAGTTGATGTTGAGATAGACGCGAAAGAGCTGCGCACGGCTCATCGCGTGGTCCGCGCCGACGCGGATACGCCGCTGCGCGAACGTATATGCGCGCCTTTCAGCGTGTATAATATGCCCGGTGGTCGATCGTCCGGAGATATATCACTCGGTGACGGGGATAATTTCCGCATTGTCGACGGCTTCTGAGATAAGTTCTTCGTAGTCCGATATCTTGCTTTCGCTGAGCTCGCTGCGGCGCAGAGTGGGCTTTGTCGCGGGGCTTTCGGGAAGAAAGACCGTACAGCAGTCTTCATACGGTTTGATGGACGTTTCGTAAGTGCCTATCGCTTTTGAGCGTTCCACGATTTCGCTTTTATCGAAACCTATCAGCGGACGGAATACCGGAAGACGTTTTATCACAGAATTGGTGACCGTGATACTTTCGAGCGTCTGGCTCGCTACCTGACCGAGATCTTCGCCGTTGATTATGCAGCCGCAGCCGAATTTTTCCGCAATGCGTTCGGCTATGCGCATCATGGCGCGCCGCACGAGGGTTATCATGTAATTGGGCTCGGCGTATTTGTGTATCGCTTCCTGTACTTTGGTGAACGGTATGATAACGAGCTGAGTATCGCCGGTGAATTTGTGCAGGATACGGGCAAGTTCTATCACCTTTTCCTTTGCTTCGAGGCTCGTGTACGGATACGACCAGAAATGCAGTTCGGTAAGTTTCAGCCCGCGTTTCGCCATCATGTAAGTGGATACCGGACTGTCTATGCCGCCCGAGAGAAGACTGAGCCCTTTTCCCGCGCTGCCGACGGGCATCCCGCCTGCGCACAATACGCTTTCGCCGTAAACATAAGCGGTGGCATGGTCGCGCACGTCGATGAATATGGTGAAGTCGGGCGTGTGCAGATCGACGGTAAGACCGGGATGCAGTTCGAGCATTCTGCCGCCTATCTCGGTGGCAAGCTGTACGGATGTGTACGGCAGCGTTTTATCCGCGCGGCTGGCGGTCACGCGGAAACTTCCTTTGCTTTTGCATATCGATGCAGCGGCTTCGGCTATTCCGTCCGTATCCGCGCCCGTCCGCAGTCCTGCGCTCAGACTGTAAAGTCCGAAGACGGTTTTTAAGCGTGAGACGATCTCGCGCTCGCTTTCTGCGTCGTAATCGCTTACGATGTATCGGCCGTAGTAGAATTCGGTGCGGCAGTTAATGCCTTTAAGTTTTTCGATGATGTTGCGTTTGAGTATATTTTCGAAAAACGCGCGGTTTTTGCCCTTTAAGTGTATCTCGCTGTATCTGAGTATTATCACTCTGTCCATTTGTCTTGTTATCTCCTCATGCGCTCGCGCAGATCGTTCGTTACTTTCTCCAGCGTAGCGGCGGCATATTCCGCTTCTTCGCGTGTAGTCGAAGGACAGAAACTTATCCTTACGCTGCCTTCGGCGAACTCCTTCGGTACTCCCATCGCGCCGAGCACTCTGTTCGAGCGCACGTGCGTCGAACAAGCCGAACCGAGACCTATGAGAATGCCGTTGTCTTCCATTCCGTGCGCGATTATCTCTCCGCGCAAGCCGAGAAAAGACAGCGAGAGCACATAGCCGGAAGTATGTCCTCCGCCGTTGATCCTGACGTCGCTCCTTCCCGAGAATCTGTCCGTAAATATCTTTGCGACGGAACGGGCGTCGAATGCGCCCGCGGCTTTTTTGTATTCCGCGGCGGCTTCTGCGAAACTTGCGATGCCGCATACGTTTTCGGTGCCCGAACGCCTGTTTCCCTGCTGTCCGCCGCCTACGATGAACGGCGGCATATTGAACCCCTTACGGATATAGAGCGCTCCCGTTCCTTTCGGTCCGCCTACTTTGTGCGCGCTTACCGAGTAGAGATCGACGCCGAGTTTTTTTACGTCGGTATCGACTTTGCAGAATGCCTGCACCCCGTCCGAGTGTACGGTCGCGCGCGGAGATACCGCTCTTACCGCCGCGGCTATACCGGCGATGTCGTTTACTGTGCCCGTTTCGTTCGAGCAGTGCATCACGGATACGAACGCCGTATTTTCGTCTGTGACCGCGGCGACGTTCTCCGGAGTGACGTGTCCGTCGGCGTCGGTCGCGGCGAAACGCACTTCGACGCCCTTGCTTTTAAGCCTCATCGCGCATTCGTAAACGGACGCGTGTTCGCCCGAACCCACGACGATATTGCCTTTTTTGTTTTTTATCCCGCAGGCAAATGCGTGACAGTTACTCTCGGTGGCGCACGACGTGAATACTATTTCTTCCGCTTCGGCGCCGAGCAGTCCGGCTATGGTCCCCGCCGCATTCGTTATCGCCCGCCTTACCGACAGCGCGGGAGCGTATCCCGCAGACGGATTGTAAAATTCTTCGCGGGCGAAGCGGAGCATCGTCTGTGCCGCTCTTTCGCTCACTCTCGTGGTCGCGGCATTATCGAGATATATGTAACTCATGATACGTACTCCGGACTTGAAATGAATTCCCTTGCAAAGTCGCCGAACCTGTCTTCCGCGATCGCTTCGCGTATGCGGCTCATGAGCTTCGCGAGATAAGTTATGTTATGCAAAGACAACATCCGTCCTCCGAGTATCTCGTCGCTTTGCACGAGATGCCGCAGGTATGCCTTGGAGAAATTTTTGCAGCAATAGCAATCGCACCTATCGTCGAGCGGCGTGAAATCTTCGCGATACTTCAGGTTGCGTATGTTTATCTTCCCGTGCGAAGTGTAAGCGGTACCGTTGCGCGCGGTGCGCGTGGGAAGGACGCAGTCGAACATATCTATCCCGCGGAGCACTCCTTCCACAAGACAGTCGGGGCTGCCCACGCCCATGAGGTATCTCGGCATGTTTTCGGGGTAGTTCGGATGCAACACGTCGAGTATATGATACATGGTGGCTTTATCCTCGCCTACGGAAAGTCCGCCTATCGCAATGCCGCATTTGGCGTATTCCTTCGACAGTTCGAGCGAGCGCAGACGGAGATCGTCGAACATGTTTCCCTGTACTATGGGGAAAAGCATCTGATCGCTTCTCTTATGATGCTCGGCGCAGCGTCTGAGCCACCTCGCGGTGAGCTCCATCACGCGCTCCGATTCCTCTCTGCTCGTGCCTGCTTCCGAACAAACGTCGAACGCCATGATGATGTCCGCGCCGAGCGCGTTTTCGATGTCTATAGCGCTTTCGGGAGAAAAATGCTGCAGCGAGCCGTCGATATGCGAATTGAAATCCACGCCGTCTTCGCTTATCTTGCGCAGGCGTGCGAGAGAAAAAACCTGGAAGCCGCCGCTGTCCGTAAGTATGGGCTTGTTCCAGCCCATGAACTTGTGCAGCCCTCCGGCTTTTTTTACGAGTTCCTCGCCCGGACGGAGATGCAGATGATAAGTGTTGGAAAGTATTATCTGCGCACCGGAAGCCTCCACCTCTTCGGGAGAAAGCGATTTTACCGTCGCACGGGTCCCGACGGGCATGAACACCGGAGTCATGATCTTACCGTGCGGCGTGGTCAGTTCGCCGATCCTCGCTCCCGTTTGCGCGCATGTGTGTATAGTTCTGTATGAAAAATCCATAAAAGATCCTTGTGCTCTGTTTTGTTTTGTCCGAGTCTGTGCGCTGCGGGCGGTCAGAGGAACAGGCAGCAATCGCCGAAACTGAAAAATCTGTAACGCTCTTTTACCGCTTCGTTGTATACTTTAAGCGTTTCTTCTCTTCCGCAAAACGCCGAGACTAACATTATGAGGGTGGACTCCGGCAGGTGAAAATTCGTTATGAGCCCGTCGAGCGCTTTGAATTTGTACGGCGGATATATGAATATACTCGTTTCGCCGTGAGATGCTTTGAAAGTTCCGTCGTCCGAGACCGCACTTTCAAGTACCCTGACAGACGTAGTACCCACACAAATTATGCGTTTTCCGTCAGATCTTGCTTTGTTCAGCCGTTCTGCGGCGTCTTCCGTGATCTGCCAGAATTCGCTGTGCATCTTATGTTCTTCGATCTTGTCCGTCTGAACGGGTCTGAACGTGCCGAGCCCTACATGAAGGAGCACCTCTATCGTCTCAGTCCCTCTTACCCGTATTTTGTCGAGCAGTTCGGGAGTAAAATGCAGCCCGGCTGTGGGAGCCGCGCATGAGCCGTTTTCCTTGGCGTACACGGTCTGGTATTCGGAATCGTTTTTAGGTTTTTCGTGTATGTACGGAGGGAGCGGCATCTGCCCTACTTTATCCAGCGCCTCTTCGAACGAGCCGGTAAAGAAAAATCTTACCGTTTTTTCGCCCGCTTCGCCGGATGAGAGCACTTCGCAGCTGAGACCTTCGCCGAAATCGAAAGTGTCGCCTGTCCTTGCTTTGCGCGCGGGCTTGCAGAGCGTTTTCCATTCGGTGAGATCGAGACGTTTATGCAGGAGAAATTCCACCTTGCATCCCGTTTTCCTGCCGATGCCGTACAGCCGTGCGGGGATGACTTTGGTATTGTTCATCACGAGCACATCGCGGTCGGAGAGGTATTCCGTGATATCGCGGAAAATGCGGTGTTCGATATCGCCCGTCTTTCTGTCGTATACGAGCATCCTTGCCGAATCGCGCGGCTCCGCAGGGCGCTGCGCTATGAGCTCGGGCGGCAGATCGTAATAAAAATCCGATGTTTTCAAATCAGCCTCACTTTTCTTCGGGCGGCGTCAGTCCGAGATGTTCGTATGCGAGAGGCATCGCCATCCTGCCGCGCGGTGTGCGCGATATAAAGCCGAGCTGTATGAGATACGGCTCGATGACGTCCTCTATCGTGCCTGCGTCTTCGTTGGTCGCCGCCGAAAGCGTATCCAGTCCCACGGGTCGTCCTTTGAATTTCACGGTGAGCGCTTCGAGCACGGTGCGGTCGTTTTCGTCCAAGCCTACTTTGTCCACGCCTATCATGTCGAGTGCCTTGTCCGTTATGTCCAGCGTGATATTGCCGTCGCCGAGTACTTGGGCGAAGTCCCTTACTCGTTTGAGCATGCGGTTGGCGATACGCGGCGTACCGCGCGAACGCACGGCGAGTTCTTCGCAGGCGTCGTTGTCTATATGTACTTTGAGTATCCCCGCAGAGCGTCTTATGATCGTAGCCAGCTCTTCTTTCGAATATATCTCCAGACGGCATATGACGCCGAAGCGGTCGCGCATGGGACCGGTAAGCATGCCCGTGCGCGTGGTCGCACCCACGAGAGTAAATCTGTTGATGGGCAGCTTTATGGTGCGCGCGCCGGGTCCTTTGCCCTGTACGATATCGAGAGTGAAGTCCTCCATCGCCGAGTACAGCGCTTCTTCCACCGTTTTGTTTATGCGATGGATCTCGTCGATAAACAGTATATCGCCTTCTTCTATGCCCGTGAGTATGGAAACTATATCGAGCATGGAACTGAGTGCGGGACCGCTGACGACTTTGATATCCGCGCCCATTTCGTTTGCTATGATATGCGCTATCGTGGTTTTTCCCAGTCCGGGAGGACCGTACAGTAGAACGTGGTCGAGACACTCTCCGCGCCCTCTCGCCGCGTCGATGTATACAGAAAGGTTTTGTTTTACCTTTTCCTGCCCGATATACTCGGCGAGCGATCTGGGGCGGAGCGTGAGATCGAGCTCGTTGTCCAGTTGTATTTTTGTGCTTGTTATGAATCTTTCTCCGTCCATTCTCATTTACCGCCGATAGCTTTATGTACGATCTGGTTGACCGTCATACCGTCTTTATATGCGACCGCGACTGCACGTTCGGCGGCATCGGGCTTATATCCGAGCGCGACGAGTACTTCCGCGGCTTCTTTTGCTTCGCCTTCGAGCGTCGTTTGCGCTGCTGCGGGCACGGCGGAAAACTCCGCGCTCATTTTGTCTTTGAGTTCCATGATGATGCGTTCCGCCGTCTTTTTACCGACGCCTTTTATGCTGCTGAGCGCGGCTGCGTTGCCCGACGCGATCGCCGCGCCGAGATCTGCGGGACTCATCCCGCCGAGTATCGCGACTGCGCCCTTGGGACCTATACCGCTGATGTTTATCAGCTTCAGGAAAAGCGCTCTTTCTTCCCTCGTGCAGAATCCGTACAGCCCTATCCCGTTTTCGCTGACCGACATGTATGTGTAAAGAACGGTATCGTTACCGACGGAAATGCGGGATAACGTATACGCCGAAACGGCGACTTCGTAACCTACGCCGCCCGTTTCGATGATCGCAGCCGATTCACTCATGTCCGTTATTCGTCCCTTTATGTAAGCGTACATCACTTGACCTCTCTTTCGCTTGCGCCGCTCATGTTTGCGTGGCATATCGCCGCGGCAAGCGCGTCTGCCGCGTCGTCCGGCTTCGGAACGGAAGCGAGGTGCAGTACCATTCTTACCATGTATTGCATCTGGTGCTTGTCCGCTCTGCCGTTGCCCGTGAGCGCCTGCTTGATCTGCAGCGGAGTATATTCGTAAAGTTTACCGCATCTTTTTACGGCATTAAGGAGTATCACTCCCCTTGCATGAGCCACTTTTATGCCCGTAGTGATATTGGTGTTGAAGAACAGTTCTTCCACCGAAACGCAGTCGGGAGCGAATTTGTTCATGATGGAAGTCATCGCTTCGTCGATCATTGCGAGGCGCACGGCTATCATTTCGTCGGGCGGGGTTTTTATCACGCCGTAATCCACCGCGGCAAGCCCTTTATTCGTTTTTTCGACGACCCCGTAACCTATCGTGGCATATCCGGGATCCACTCCCAAAATTATCAAAATACACTCCAAACAGTTGATTATTTATGCAATACGTAGTATAATTATACTCGGTCGTCGGCGGGCAGTCGGAAGCTCTCCGTTCACCGTAATATAATATAATAAAACGCAACGAAAAGTCAAGTGATTGACATTTGAAAGGAGTGCATATGAAAGAGAAGATCGTTCTTGCCTATTCGGGCGGACTGGATACCACGGCTATCATCCCGTGGCTCAAAGAGAATTACGATTACGACGTGATCTGCGCCTGCATCGACTGCGGTCAGGCGGAAGAGCTCGACGGGCTCGAGCAGCGCGCGATATCCACGGGCGCGAGCAAGTGCTATATCGTCAACGTCGTGGACGAGCTTTGCGAAGATTACATTATGCCCTGCGTGAAGGCGGGCGCGGTCTATGAGAATAAATATCTTCTCGGTACATCGATGGCGCGTCCTCTTATCGCGAAAAAACTCGTGGAGATCGCCCGTAAAGAAGGCGCCGTCGCTATCTGCCACGGAGCTACCGGCAAAGGCAACGATCAGATCCGTTTCGAGCTCGGTATCAAGGCGCTCGCTCCCGACCTGAAGATAATCGCCGCGTGGAGAAGCGATAAGTGGAACATGAATTCCCGCGAAGAGGAGATCGAATATTGCCGCAAGCACGGTATACATCTTCCCTTTTCCGCCGATTCTTCTTACAGCCGCGACCGCAACATCTGGCATATAAGTCATGAAGGTCTCGAGCTCGAAGATCCCGCCAACGAGCCCAATTACGAGCATCTTCTCGTTCTCGGCGTGACGCCCGAAAAAGCGCCCGATAAAGAGACGGAAGTCAGCATAACCTTCGAGTCGGGTACGCCCGTTGCGCTCAACGGCAGGAAGATGAAAGTCAGCGAGATCATAACCGAGCTCAACGAGCTCGGCGGTAAAAACGGCATAGGTATCGTGGATATCGTCGAGAACCGCGTCGTCGGCATGAAGTCGCGCGGCGTTTACGAGACTCCCGGCGGCACGATACTCATGGAAGCTCACGACCAGCTCGAAGAACTCATCCTCGACAGAGAGACGATGGAGTACAAGAAGAATATCGGGAACAAGCTCGCTTCCGTAGTATACGAAGGAAAGTGGTTCACCCCCCTCCGCGAAGCGCTTTGCGCGTTCGTGGATTCCACGCAGAAGTATGTCACCGGCGAAGCGAAGATGAAGCTGTATAAAGGCAACATCATCCGCGCGGGTACGACCTCTCCCTACTCTCTCTATAACGAATCTCTGGCAAGCTTTACTACGGGAGATCTGTACGATCACCACGATGCGAGCGGCTTTATCACTCTGTTCGGGCTTTCCAGCAAAGTGCGCGGGCTCAAGATGCAGAGCCTCGAGGGCAAGAATAAGAAATGAAACTCTGGTACGGCAGATTTCAACACGAAGTAAACAAGGCAGCGGACAGTTTCAACAGTTCGCTGTCCTTTGACAAACGCCTGTATCGTTGCGACATCGAGGGCAGTAAAGCGCATTGTACGATGCTCGGAGAGTGCGGTATAATCCCTTCGGATGAAGCCGTGCTCATAGTAAAGACTTTGGATGCGATCCTGGCGGATATCGAAAGCGGAAAATGCGAGATCAAGGATGCCGAGGATATCCATTCCTTTGTGGAGAACGAGCTCGTTTCGCGTATAGGCGCTACGGGCAAAAAGCTCCATACGGGCAGATCGCGCAACGATCAGGTCGCGCTCGATATACGTCTGTATCTCCGTGACGCGGCGGACGATATCATTTCTCTGCTGAAAAAATTCGCACTCACACTGACGGATATCGCGGAGAAGAATATCGATACCGTGATGCCTGCGTTCACTCACCTGCAGAAAGCGCAGCCTACGACGCTTGCTCATCACCTTGCCGCATATTCGGAAATGCTTTGCCGCGATATATCCCGCTTCGAGGAGACGAAGGAACGCACTGACGTAATGCCGCTCGGCAGTGGCGCATGCACTTCCACGCCTTATCCGATAAACAGATACCGCGTTGCCGAGCTGCTCGGCTTCCCTGCCGTGACGCCCAATTCCATGGACGCGGTCAGCGACAGGGATTTCGTGCTCGATTTCCTCTATTCGTGTGCGGTGGCGATGATGCACCTTTCGCGGCTGTCCGAAGAGATAATAATCTGGTCGTCGGACGATTATAAGTACATCGAACTCAGCGACGGTTATTCCACTGGTTCGAGCATCATGCCGCAGAAAAAGAATCCGGACATGAACGAGCTTATCCGCGGCAAAACGGGACGCGTTTACGGCGATCTCACGACGCTTCTTACCGTGATGAAGGGTATCCCGCTCGCTTACGACAAGGATATGCAGGAAGATAAGGAATGCGTTTTTGACGCATACGATACATTGCGTGCCAGCCTTGTCGTGTTTGAAGGACTTATGAAGGAAGCCAAGTTCAACGTTAAGCGCCTGCGCGAGTGTACGGACGGCGGCTTTACGAGCGCGACCGAGTGTGCCGATTATCTCGTGGGAAGAGGCGTTCCCTTCCGCGACGCGCATGCGGTGGTCGGCAGGCTTGTCGTTTATTGCATAGAAAACGGCAAGACTCTGCAATCGCTCTCTTTGGACGAATACCGCAAATTCGGCGATTTCGACGAGGGTATATACGACGCGATATGCGCCGAGACGGCTGTCGGACGAAGAAAAGCTCCGGGTTCGCCTTCCCGCGAAGCCATGACCGACGAGCTGAAAACGCTTCGCAAGAAATTGAAGCAGAATATATGAAACAACAAGCGCCTCGCGGTTTTCGCGGGGCGCTTATCGTATCTTCGTTTTATTTTCCTTTGTCCTTCTTTTTGGCAAGTTCGAGATGCTTAATCGCATTATCGAGATATGCGCGCATCTTATCGCTGTCGAACATCTCTCGTATCTGTTTTTTGAGTTCTGCGACGTCCTTTTCCGAAAGTATGACGTTATGGCTGGCGTCGTCGTTGACGAGCGGTTTCAGGTCGTACTTGTATCTGTCGGTGTTTATGAAGGGCGCGCAGGCTTCGACGAGATCGTCGAGGATGTCGTTGCAGAAAAAGCTGAAGTATTTACCTGCATGTCCGCGGATGATGTGGTCGGCAACGATGATGTTCAGCGAAGCGAGCGTTATTATGATCGTGCTCGTAGTGAAGAGGTCGTTTGCCGAAGGATACATGTTATCACCCGGATGATTGTGGAAGATGATGACTTTGGACGCTTTGCACGCGGAGGCAAGACGATACAGCTTCGGGATGTCTATCGTAGTACTTGAATTGCCGCCGCCGTTTATTTGAGCGAAATTGCGCACTCGTCCGTTGATATCCGTGAATATAGCGCTCACCTGCTCCGTTTTGTGACCGGATGTTACGGACGAATTGTTGCAGTAGCTCATTACGTCCGAATACGTATTGAGCACCGCAGTTTCGTTTTTACTGTCTTTGAGATACGCTTCGGTTATAGGCAGTACGGATTTTATGAGGTAAGCGGCGCGTTCGGGCAGCTCGGGAAAAGCGATGAGCTCTTCTATATCCGCGTCGAACACGGCGGCGAGCGAGCCGAACGAGCGTATCAGTTTATGCGCGAGTTCATTGGTATCCTTGCGCTGAACGCCGTAGAAAAGCAGATATTCGAGCACTTCATGCGGCGAGAAAGTTTTCATGTCGGGATCGGCGAGCAGGCGTTTTCTAACGCGTTCGCGGTGCCCTTCGTGAAAATTGATCTTGTCTTTTCCGTGCTTGTCCATCATTCCTCCGCCTTTACTTGCGGCACTGTCCGTTGCCGGTGACGATGTACTTGAAGCTCGTGAGTTGTTCGGGACCGAGGGGCCCTCTTGCGTGGAGCTTTTGCGTGGATATGCCCAGCTCTGCTCCGAACCCGAATTCAAAACCGTCGGTAAAGCGCGTGGACGCGTTGACGTACACCGCGGCACTGTCCACTTCTCTGCGGAATTTTTCCGCAGCCGCTTCGTCTTTCGTTATAATGACGTCGCTGTGGTGCGTACCGTATTTGTTTATGTGTGCTATCGCTTCTTCCGCGCCCGAAACGAGCTTGCAGGATATCTCGTAGCCGAGGTATTCCCTGCCGTAATCGTCGTCGCCGGCGGGTATCAGCTTATCCGCAAGCGAGGGGCATGCGGACATCGTTTCCGCGCAGGCGTGTATCGTTACGTTCTTATCGAGGAGCGCGCCGAGAAGTACGGGCAGCGCTTCGGACGCGATCTCACGGTCGACGAGCATGCTTTCGAGCGCGTTGCATACGCTGGGGCGCTGCAATTTGCCGTTGAGCAATATATCTTTTGCCATGGAGATATCGCCCGTCTTTTCGAGATACAAATGGCAGTTGCCAGCTCCCGTTTCGATGACGGGTATCGTGGCGTTTTTCTTCGTCGTTTGTATGAGGTTGGCAGAGCCTCTCGGCACGAGCACATCGACGTATTCGTCCGCGTGCATGAAGTCCTCCGCGCCTTTTCTCGTGGTGTCTTCTATGAGCTGTATGAAGCCGCTTTCGAAACCGTTCTTTTCAAGCGCGTTCTTCATGGAACGCACGAGTTCGGAATTGGTGACATACGCGTCTTTGCTGCCTCTGAGGACGACGGCGTTGCCAGTCTTGATGCACAGCGCGGCTACATCGCAGGTCACGTTGGGGCGGGCTTCGTAAATTATGCCGATCACTCCGAGCGGTGTTGATACGCGGCTGATCTCCAGCCCGGCATGATTGACCCAATGCGCGAGCACTTTGCCGACGGGGTCGTCGAGCGCTATTATCTGGCGTATGCCTTCGGCGATCCCTTTTATGCGTTCATCGGTCAGGCGGAGCCGGTCTATGATATGCGCGGGCAGTTCTTTGCCGCGCTCTATGTCTTCCGCGTTCGCGGCGAGTATGGACGAAGAATCGGCTTCGAGCGCGTCCGCGATAACGGCGAGCATCCTGTTTTTGTCTTCGCTCGAAAGCAGCGCGGGATATGCTACGTTTTCCTTTGCCGCTTTACAGGTCTCCGCTACGGTCTTCATGGATCACTCCTCCTCGTTGTACTCCGCGTTGTGATATACGTTCTGAACGTCGTCGTTGTCTTCGAACGCGTCCAGCATCTTGAGCAGTTTATCGCGGCTCTCGTCGTCTAAGAATATCGTGTTCTGCGGGATACGCTGCAGCTCGGCGGATTCGTACTCTATGCCCGCGGCGGCGAGAGCGTCGCGCACGGAGGCAAAATCCGTCGGGCTCGTGACTATCTCGTAGTAGTCCCCGTCCACGTCGAAGTCTTCCGCGCCGGCGTCGAGAGCCGCCATCATCATTTCGTCGTCGTCCATGCCTTCTTTACGCAGAACGGTTATGACGCCCTTGGTGTCGAACATATACGACACGCAACCGCTCGTTCCCAGGCTGCCGCCCGCTTTATCGAAGATGTGTCTGACTTCGCCGCCCGTGCGGTTTTTGTTATCCGTAAGGGCTTCCACGATGACGGCTACGCCGTTTGTACCGTATCCCTCGTAAACTATGCTCTCGTAGTTTATGCTGCCGAGTTCGCCGTTTGCCTTCTGTATGCTCCTCGTGATATTGTCTTTGGGCATGTTGTTTGCTTTGGCTTTATCTATCACCGCGCGGAGCGCCGCATTGGACGAGGGATCGGGGCCGCCCGCTTTGACCGCAACGGCTATCTCTCTGCCGATCTTGGTGAAGATCTTGCCTCTTGCCGCGTCGGCTTTGCCCTTAGCCTGCTGTATGTTGTGCCACTTGGAATGTCCTGACATAAAATTGATCTCCTTGGATTATTTTTCGAAAATGCGTTTTCTTATCGTTTCGTACATCATTATCGCGCCGCTGACTGCCGCGTTCAGCGATTCGATATCGCCCGTCATGGGTATGGACGACATAACGTCGCACTGTCCGGCGGCTTCATCCGTGATACCGTCCGCTTCTCCGCCGATGACGATACATACTTTACCGCGAGGCGCGGGCAGTTCGAATAACGACTTGCCCGACATGTCTGCGCCGACTACGGTGCAGCCGTTTTCTTTCAGCCTCACGAGGTCATCGATACCGCCGTCCCGCAAGTTTATCTTGAGCAGCGCAGACATCGTGCTGCGTACAGCTTTGCCCGAGTATGCGTCGGTGCAGCCGCGCAGGAATATGTCGTTGAATCCCGCCGCGCAGGCGGTGCGGATGAGCGTACCGAGGTTTCCGGGATCGCGTATACCGTCAAGAAAGAGTATGAGTTCGCCGATCTCGGCGCGCGGTCTCGGTTTTTCGAGTATCGCGGCGACGCCCTGCGATGTGACGGTCTCGCATACCGACGAGAGCAGTTCGTCCGAAAAGACGACGGCGCTCGGGTACTCTTCCGCGCAAGACGGCGAAGCGATCACCGTCCGCACGGACGCGGGCGCATAAGCGAGAGCATCATCCACCCAGCGTTTGCCTTCGACGACGAACAGCCCCGTCTCGTCGCGGTATTTTTTGTGCGAGAGCGAAGTTATCAGCTTCGCGGTCTTGTTTGCGCGCGATGTTATGATCATATCCTCAAACCAAAAACAGAAGCCAAGCAGCTTCTGTTTTATTCGGCATTATTGCGCAGCCTTGGCTTTTTCGGCGAGCTTCGCGAACGTAGCGCGATCGGTCACCGCGATATCCGCAAGCACCTTTCTGTTGAGGTCGATACCGCTGGCTTTGAGACCGTGCATGAATTTGCTGTAAGACATACCGTTCAGTCTTGCAGCCGCGTTGATCCTCGCGATCCAAAGTCTGCGGAAATCTCTCTTCTTGCGGCGGCGTCCGATGAACGCGTACATCTGGGACTTCATAACGGCTTCGCGCGCGATCCTGTAGGAGCGCGACTTGGAACCGAAATAGCCCTTAGCGAGCTTCATTATCTTTCTGCGCTTTTTAAGTGCGTTTACGCTTCTCTTGATCCTCATGCGAAATTACCTCCTGCCCTGCAGCATTACTCTGACCGTCTTGGATTCCTCTGCGGAAGCAAGGTACGCTCCCTGACGGAGCTTCATCTTTCTCTTACTGTCTTTCTTGGTCAGAATATGGTTTTTATTCTGATAATTGCGTTTTACTTTGCCGCTCTTGCTGACGCGGAAACGTTTCTTCGCGCCGCTGTGGCTCTTCATTTTAGGCATGTATATTTACCCTCCGTAAAGTTATTTTCAGACTTGTTTTTTGGGAGCTATTATCATGAGTATGTTGCGCCCTTCCGTAGTCGGAGCTTTTTCGATAACGCAAACGTCTTCTATTATTGAATAGAAATCGTGCATGACTCCCACGCCCAGCTTGGCATGAGCCTGCTGGCGACCTTTCATTCTTATCGAGACCTCTACTTTATTGCCCGCTACGCAGAATTTTGCGGCGGAGCGAGCCTTTGTTTCGAGGTCGTGCCTGTCGATGGTCATGGAAAGCCAGATCTTCTTCAGCTCGTTCTGCTTCTGATTCTTTTTGGCTTCCTTCTCCTTCTTGGACTTTTCGAATTTGTATTTGCTGTAGTCCATCAGCTTGCACACGGGCGGTTTTGCCTGCGGACTGATCTTGACGAGGTCGAGATTACGCTCGTCAGCGATCCTGTTAGCCGCTTCCGCACTCATGATACCGAGCTGTTCGCCGTCTTCGCCGATAAGCCGTATCTCGCGATCGCGGATCTTTTGATTGATTTCCACCTCGGGCTGTTTGTTTATTATGATCGTGACCTCCGAAAAAGAATGAGCGTGAAAACAGTATCTTCACGCTCATTGCCGACAATAAAACATTTGCTGTTTCGGTTATGATATTGCGTTACCGTTCCGAGCAAGCCCGAACGGTGAGACACGAGATCTGCTTTCAACACGAATATTATATGCGAAACCGTTACGTTTGTCAACCGTTTTTCCCGCATTTTCCGGGAAATTATTTTTCGGGTGTTCCCGCTTTTATCAGTTTTCCAAAGAGAAGGTCTCTATCTCGTTCTTTATCCGTGTAGCGAACTCGTCGAAGGTCATCGTGCCGAGATCCCCCGCTTTTCTCGCTCTGACGGAAACTTTGTCCTCTTCCGCTTCGCGGTCGCCTATTATGAGCATGTAAGGGGTCTTTTCGAGCTGCGCTTCTCTTATCTTGAAGCCTATCTTTTCGTTGCGCAGGTCGCTCGTCGCGCGGATGCCGAGAGCGTGCAGACGGGAAACTATCTCTTTGCATTTATCGGCAGTCCTGTCCGTCAGCGCGAGCACTTTGACCTGATTGGGCGACATCCACACCGGGAACGCTCCCGCGTACTTTTCGATGAGCATGGCGATCGTTCTTTCATAGCTGCCTATCGACGAACGGTGTATGACCATGGGACGCTTACGGGTACCGTCTTCGGCGACATAGAACATGTCGAATCTTTCCGCTGCGGCAAAGTCGAGCTGTATGGTGATTATCGTATCCTCTTTGCCCCAGACGTTGCGCGCCTGCAGGTCGAGTTTGGGTCCGTAGAACGCCGCTTCGCCGTCCGCCTCGACATAATTTATGCCGAGATCGTCGAGGATCTTTTTCATGAGCGTCTGCGTTTCCGTCCACGCCTTGGGATTGTTGATGTACTTCGTCTTTTTCTTTGGATCCCACTTGGAGAATCTGTACGATATCTCGTCGGAAATCCCGAGGCATTTTTCCATGTAAAGGATGAGCTCGAATACGTTTTTGAACTCCTCTTCTACATGTTCGGGAGCACAGATGATGTGCGCTTCGGAAAGCGTGAACTGACGGACGCGCGTCAGGCCGTGCATTTCGCCGCTGCTCTCGTTACGGAAGAGCGTGGATGTTTCGTTGTATCTGCAGGGCAGATCGCGGTAGCTCTTGATGCCGTTTTTGTATATGAGATACTGGAACGGGCATGTCATCGGGCGGAGAGCCATGACTTCGTCGTCCATAGCTTCGTCGCCGAGCAGGAACATGCCGTCTTTGTAGTGATCCCAATGCCCGGATATCTTATAGAGATCGCTCTTTGCCATGTACGGCGTTTTGGTGAGCATATATCCGCGGCGTTCTTCCTCGTTCTCCACGAAACGCTGGAGTATCTGGAACAGCTTCGCTCCGTTGGGCATGAGCAGCGGCAGTCCCTGACCGACGAGTTCGTCTGTCATGAATATGCCGAGTTCCCTGCCCAGCTTGTTGTGGTCGCGCTTTTTAGCCTCTTCGACGGCGTTGAGATATTCGGTGAGTTCGGACTTCTTTTCGAATGCCGTGCCGTATATGCGGGTGAGCATTTTGTTCTGCTCGTTGCCGCGCCAGTACGCACCCGTGATCTGCGTGAGTTTGAAGCACTTGACTTTGCCTGTGCTCATGAGGTGAGGTCCCGCGCAGAGGTCGACGAAATTTCCCTGTGTGTACAGTGTTATCTCGCTGCCACGAGGAAGATCCTCGATGAGCTGAAGTTTGTATATCTCGTCGAAGCCGCGCATGCGCGTGAGCGCCTGTTTGCGCGTGACTACGCTGCGCTCGATGGGAAGATCGGCCTTTATGATGGATTCCATCTCCTTTTCTATGCGCGGCAGATCGTCCATCGTTATGGGCGAAGGCAGGTCGAAATCGTAATAGAACCCCGTCTTTATCGCGGGACCTATCGCGAGTTTAGCGTCGGGATAGAGGTTCTTGACGGCCTGTGCAAGTATGTGCGCGCAAGTATGGCGGTATGCGTTCCTGCCCTCCTCGTCTTTGAACGTCAGTATCTCGAGAGTGCAGTCCTCGTCGATCGTGCGCGTGAGATCGACAAGCTTGCCGTTCATGCGCGCGATGAGGGCGTTTCTCGCCAGCCCTTCGCTGATGCGTTTCGTTACGTCGATGATCTTTTCTCCCTGTTCGGCTTGTATCGTCGAACCGTCTTTGAGAGTTACCGTCATTTTTACCTCCGTTGCTTTCCTGCCGTTGATTAACGGCAATGTAAAATAAAAAGTCCTTAAGAAGATCTTAAGGACGATGTGTCAGACCGTGGTTCCACCTTATTTCGCCGCTCGAGGCGGCCTTGCTTTGCGCTTTTCGCCATGCGCATGGCGTTCCGCTCCGCGGCGGTTTCGCTCCGGCGATGCGTGCGCCCGTCTCAGCCTCGCGGGACGCTCTCTTATCCGCACCGTTATCCGTCGTTACTTGTCCTCGGATATGCGAAAATTCACTTGTGCGTCTATTTTAACGCATACTTGTCCGCTTGTCAAGTATAATGCGCGGAGTTGTGCGAAGTTTTTTGCCGTCGGAGCGAATATGGGGCGGATGTCGTGTGAGTTTCGTTTTTTTTTGTTCTTATCGCAGGCGGCGAACTATTCTTCGTCGGGAATGTCCGTGCCTTTGAGCTCCGTATAATCTGCGCGCACTTTGTCCGCAAGCAGGAATATCAGTTCGCCCGAACGCGGCGGAAATTTTTCCGAAAATATTTCGTGCCCGAAATATCCGTTGAGAACATGCAGTCTTCCTTCTGCCACGCATTTGTTTATCGCATTGCGTATGGCGCGCTCCACGGCGGCGCCCGATTTGCCCGAAGTTCTCCCCGCTTCGGAATACAGCTCGCATACGGACAAACCGCGCAGCCCGCGCTTTGCGGCTATGTATATCGTGCTGAGCAAATGCGTGTATCCGGCGATGTTGGGATATATCCCCATACCGACCAGATATCCGGACGTAGCTTTTAGTACATAATTCCTGAATTCGTCGATCATAGAATATCATCCTCCGTAAGTTTTCCGCGAAAGCGGATATATTTGCGAGAGGAATTATAACAGGAATTTTACGATATGTCAATCATTATGTTAAAATTTCTTAAAAAATTATCGTATTTGTTAAAGATGTTGACCGCGATCACATAGGTTTCAGCTCCGCTATGGTCACTCCCATGTCTCCTTCACCGTAACGTCCGTATCTGAACGACTTGACTGCGGGGTGCGAGCGAAGAAATGACTGTATGCCTTTGCCGAGCGCGCCCGTGCCTTTACCGTGGACTATGCGCACTTCGGTGAGCCGAAGGGACGCGGCTTTATCCAGCCACGGACCTATGGCGTCTATGGCGTCGAGCACCGTCTCTCCTATCACGTTGATCTCTTTGTCCGCGGGGGCGGCGGACGGAGCTGCCGAAGGCGCGGGAGCCGCGGTCGGGCGTTTTCTTGCAATGCGCTCCGTTTCCACGGGTTTTGCGAGATCGGAGAACTTTACTTTTACGCTTTTCCCCGAGCAGTTGACTTCGGCTTCTTTTTTCTCCGGGCGGATCTTCGCGACGAACCCTTGTGCGCCCAGAGTTTTTATAACGACTTTTGCGCCCGGGACGATCTCGCTTTCGGAGATATCTTCGGTAAGGACGCTGTCGGTGGTTTCGCCCCCTTCGTATGCGAGAGATTCCAACCGTTTGAGGTCTCTTTTTGCTTTGAGAAGCGCACGCTCGTCCGCTTCTTTGAGTTCCTGTTTTATCTGTTCTACGATATCGTTGGCTTTGTCGACCGCTTTGTTCACGAGGCGTTTCGTTTCCGCTCTCGCGTTCGCGTTGATGCGTTCGAGCGCGTCTTTTACTTTCTTTTCGCTCTCTTCGATCTTTGCGAGCCTGCCGGACGCGGCGCGGCGTTCTTCCTCCGCGGCTTTCAGTTCGCCTTCCGCTTTGGATTTTATGGCAAAAGCCTGAGCGAGCAGCGTCTCGTAATTCTCGCTGCCCGAAAGAGCCTGTTTCGCGGTGTCTATTATTTTCGTGGGCAGACCGAGGTTTTTAGCCGTTTCGAGAGCGTTGCTCGTTCCCGGATAGCCGATGAGCAGGCGGAACGTGGGCTCGAGCGTATCGGGGTCGAACTGCATGCCCGCATTCATGATCCCGTTGCGCGTCATTGCGTGTTCTTTGAGGCGCGGATAGTGAGTGGTTATGACGGCTTTCGCTTTGGTCTCTGCTATATAGTCCAGCACTCCTATACCGAGCGCGGCGCCTTCGTCCGGCGACGTGCTGCTGCCGATCTCGTCGAGGAGGATCAGGCTGTCGTTCGTGAAAGAAGTCATTATCTCGGTGAGGTTCCTGATGTGCGACGAGAACGTGGACAGGTCTTTGCTTATATCCTGGTCGTCGCCTATGTCGCAGAACACGCGGTCGAACACCGCCATTTCGCTGCCCTCTTTGCAAGGGAGCAATAATCCGCAGGCAAGCATACAGGCAAACAGCCCCACTGTTTTGAGCGAGGCGGTCTTGCCGCCCGTGTTCGGACCGGAGATGAGCAGGATATTGAAGTCGCCGCCCACTTCGATGTCTATCGGTACGACGCGTTTCGGGTCTATCAGCGGATGTCGCGCGCCGATAAGCCCTATCTTTCCCGAATCGTTGACTTTCGGCAGTATCGCGTCCGTAGAACTCGCATACCTGCCCATGCCGAAATACATATCGAGAAGAGCGAGCCTTTCGGACGCGTCGGTGATGTTATCCGACTGCGCGAGCACGCGGTCGGAAAATACTCCGAGGATGCGTTCTATCTCGCGGTGTTCGTCGCCCTCGAGCCTGACTATGTCGTTGTTCATCGAAACTATCTCGAAGGGCTCTATGAACAGCGTCGATCCCGTGGCGGACTGGTCGTGCAACAGTCCGGGAACGCTTTTTCGATATTCGCTTTTTACGGGGAGAACATATCTGCCGCCGCGAACGGTGTAAAAATTGTCGCGGAGATAATCGGAATATTCGTTGCTGCGAGTATATGAAGCGAGCTTTTCGGTAAGACGGTTTTTCATGGTGCGCAGGCGTACTCTTATGTCGCGCAGAGTATCGCTCGCCGCGTCGCTCATTTCCGTTTCGGATATTATGTCGCGGGAAATGTCGTCTTCGAGAGACTTGTCCGCAAATATGCGGAACGCGATGTCCTTTATGCCGTCGACATCGCTCGGGTACTTTTCCAACGCCGTTTTGGCGACGCGCGCGCTGCGCAGCACGGACGCGACGTCAAGCAGTTCCTTCATGGACAGTACCGCGCCCGTGCGTACCTTTTCCGTGATCTCGTCGGTATCCGCGAAATTCTCTATGCCTGAGTATCTGTAATCCGTGAGCAGCTTCAGCGCCTGGGAAGTGAGGCTCAGGCGGCGTATCACTTCGTCGGCGTCGCCAGACGGGCGCAGTGAAAGTATGCGCGTTTTGCCTTTTTCGGAAGACGCGTATGCCGCCGTGCGTGAAAGTATCTCGTCGAGTTCGAGAGTATGGAACGGGTCGTTCATGTCACTTTACTCCTTTTCCCCATCTGCCGCTCGTTTCGGTGCGTTCGTCGAACGGCAGAGAATACGGATCGCGCAATGCCCGGAGCGCTTTTTCGGTATCTGCATTCCGGGCGTCCACGAGAAGTCTCGTATGCACTCTTTCGTCAAGTTTCCCCGAAATATTGCGCACGCGAGAATTGAGCAGTTCGTAGTAGCAGTAATGCAGCTTTTTGCGCCTCAGCGGCATTACGTTCCTGCTTTCGTCAGTGAGGGTCATACCGTGCGGGTCGCAGCTGCCGCAGCGCTGACCGAGCTGCCTTGCCGGGCAGTGCGTAAGATTCATCAGCGTTTCACGAATGTATACGGGCACGATGTCCCCCGTGTCCGCTCTTGCAGCCTCGGAAGAAAGCAGCCGCGGCATATCGAACACGGGCGAAAGCAGATTGAGCGCTCTTCCGAGAACGAGAGGTTTGCCCGCGAACATCTCGAAAGCATATACGTTGTTTGCCACATACCCGTCGAATATATCCGCGCGCCCGATGCTTTCGAGCACATCGATATCCCGTCCGCGCGCTTCCGTAGGAAGATCGAGAAGCACGGGTTTGGATAAACCTTGCGCAAAGGCGCCGGCTTTCTCTGCCGAATAAACTTCCGGAGCATAGATTATCATGTCGGCTGCGTCAAGCAGCCTTCGATCCGTGCGGTCATCTGCTGTGAGAATAACGCATTTATCCGGGAAGACATAGCTTTTACATACTATGTCAGACATAGTACCGTGATTAATTCGCGGAATTTTGTTGTATTCTTTCTTCTCCGTTATTTTATCGCATGCAGCCACGGCTTTGTCCGCTTCCGCAGAAATGCGTGCGCTGCGCGTCAGCCGCAGTTCGTCGCCCGGTCTTACGTCGCCGGACGAGATGATATCCGTGCCGTTGCAGACGGCGCTGCCCGTTTCTTTTCCCCGCCTGAGCGCTTTGAAACCGTCACCGGCTTTTGCTTTTATACGGGTGGTGACGAAAAGTTTTCTGCCTGCCGTTTTCGAAACGACGCCGAAATGCGATCCTATATTGTTCTGCGTGTGCTGCCATACGATATCCGGTCTGTCGCTGCCGATATATGCCTCGGACATATCGCCGCGATTGAATACCGTCGTTACGTCCGCCATGTCCGGTCGGTTTCCCGATAATGCCGTGCGATACGCTTTCGTTACGGTATAGACGTATTCGGGGCTGCGCAGTCTCCCTTCTATCTTGAGCGAACATGCTCCCGCTTTTTGCAGCTTAACGAGGTCGGATATCAGGCAGATATCTTTTGCCGAAAGCATGTATCCCGAGGTGGTTTTTCCGCGTGAGGACAGCGTGTATTTTTTCCTGCACAGCTGTAAGCACTTTCCGCGGTTGCCGCTGTAACCGGATACGAGAGCCGAAAAGTAGCAGTTGCCCGAAAAGGATATGCAGTGCGCGCCGTGGACGAAACATTCGGTCTCGATACCGGTGTCCGCAGCTTTTTTCATATCCTCAGGCAATACTTCGCGGGAGAATATCACTCGGTCGAATCCTGCTTTTTTCGCGAATGCCGCGCCATAGGCGTTGTGTATGCCCATTTGCGTGCTGGCATGCAGAGGCATGTCGGGCAGTTCTTTGCCGAGGATTGCCGCGAAGGCGAGATCCTGAACGATGAACGCGTCCACTCCGATCTCCGCGGCGTATCTTGCCGTATCCGTTGCCCGCGGGAATTCGGACGGCTTGATGAGCGTATTGAGCGTAAGGTACACGCGCACTCCCCTGTCGTGGCAATACGAAACGGCAAGGCGGAGTTCGTCTTTGCCGAAGTTGTCCGCCTTGCTTCTCGCGTTGAAATCGCCCGCGCCCATATACACCGCGTCGGCTCCGCCGGCTACGGCGCATTTGAGCGCTTTCATATTGCCCGCAGGTGAAAGTAATTCCATGTTATCTGAGCTGTGCGCCGTGAGCGCTTTCGAGAGCTTTTATCACGGCGTCCGTCATCGCCTGTATGTCCGCGTCGCCGAGAGTCTTTTCCGGAGAGCGGAATCTGAGCGCGAACGCCACGCTCTTTTTGCCTTTTTCTATCTGCTCGCCTCTGTATACGTCGAATGCGCGTACGGATTCGAGGTCGCTTCCCGCAGCCTCCTTTATCGTGGCGATGAGTTCGCCGAGCGGCGCGCTTTCGTCTACGACGACGGCAAGGTCGCGGTTGACGCACGGATAGCGCGAGATGAGAGAATATTTTACCTCATCGAGCTTTATACCGAGCAGCGGCTCGAGATCGATCTCCGCGACATACACGTCGGCGTTTATATCGTAGTTTTCCGCCGCGGTCGGGTGCAGCTTGCCGAAACTGCCGATAAGTTTGCCGTCCATGACGATATCCGCGCCCATGCCCGGATGCAGATAAGGCTTTTCGGTGTAGCGCAGCGAGGTCTTTGCTCCCAGGCAGCGCAGCGCAGCCGTTACGGCGCTCTTCAGCGTGTAGAAGTTTTCATCGCCTCCCGCGAACGTGATCGTCAGATGATTGCGTTCATCCGGTTGCTTTCCTTCTACGACGGGGATGTATACTCTGCCGACTTCGAAAAGGCGGAATTCGTCGTTGCCGCGCGACAGATTGAGAGCCGCCGCCGAAAGCGCGTTGTGCGTGAGCTGCGTGCGCATGACCGAGGTGTCTTCGCCGAGAGGATTGAGCAGTCTGAGCCCTTTTCTCGCTTCGTCGTTATCGGGCAGCATGAGCATGTCCGCGGCTTTTGCGCTTATGAACGAATAGCTCATCATTTCGAATGCGCCCAGACCGCAAAGAACTTCTTTGAGCGCGTTTATCTTTTTGTCTTTATCGCTCTCTCCGCCTATCGTGCAGGCTGCCGATCTGAGGAATGTCGGCTCGAGATTGTCGTAGCCGTAGTACCTTATCACCTCTTCCGATAGATCGGCAAAATCTTCGATGTCTTCGCGGCGGAGCGGGATACGGCACAGCAGTCTGTCCGTTCTCGGTTTGATCTCCGTTTCTATCCCGAGCGGATCGAGTATCTTTTTGATGGTCTTTGCGGGGATGTCTATGCCGATTATCGAGCAGATGCGTTCCGCCGTAGTATCGATGATCTTTTCCGCGGGTCTGTCTTCGCCGGCGTCCGAACGGACGTCTACGATCTTGCCCGCTTTGAGCTTGTATATGAGAGCGAGCGCTCTTTCCCTGCCTTCGTCCACGCTCTCGTAGTCCACGCCCTTTTCGTAGCGGGCGGAAGAGTCCGAACGGAGCCCGAGTTTACGCGACGTAACGCGCACGCTGCGGCGGTCGAACCTGGCGGCTTCGAGGAACACGGTCTGCGTGTCTTTCATTATCCCGGAGTATTCCCCGCCCATGATACCCGCTATCGCCACGGGTTTTTTCGCGTCGGCGATGACGAGCATGTCGGGTTCGAGAGAATATTCCTTACCGTCGAGCGCGGTTATCTTTTCGCCCTTTTTTGCCGTGCGGACCACGATGCCTTCGTCGATGAAACGGATATCGAAGGAGTGCAGAGGCTGACCCGTTTCGATGAGGACGTAGTTGGTTATGTCTACGATGTTGTTTATCGAGCGTATGCCTACGAGACGGAGACGACGAGCCATCCATTCGGGAGACTTTTCTATCCTGACATCGCGTATGAGCCTGCCGGTATACCGCGAGCAAAGTCCGGAATCTATCTTTACTCCGGGCATGTATTCGCCTTCGTCGCGCTCCGTCGTTTTGTATTTGTTTACGGGCGGAGTGAATCTCACGTCCATCGCCGCGGCGACTTCGCGGGCAAGTCCCACTATCGACTGACAGTCGGGACGGTTAGCCGTCACGGACACGTCGAGCACATATTCGTCCAGTCCGAGTATCTTGCGTATGTCCGTGCCGAGTGGCGTGTCTTTGGGAAGTTGGAGCAGTCCGTCTACATCGGCGCCCTTTATGATAGTGTCGTCCGCGCCGAGCTCTTTGCCGCTGCAAAGCATACCGTAGCTCATGACTCCGCGCAGTTCGCCCGGTCGTATCTCTATCCCGCCGGGCAGTTTCGCGCCCGAGAGCGCGCAGGGCACGACGTCGCCCGTGCCTACGTTGGGAGCGCCGCAGACTATCTGCAATATCTCGTTGCCCGTGTCGACCATGCAAACATGCAGATGATCCGAATTGGTGTGCGGCTTGCAGTCTATCACTTTTGCGGCGACGACGTTTTCGATGTCCGCGCCCGCGTATATTATCTCTTCCACTTCGAAGCCTATGCCGAGCAGAGCTTTCGCCACTTCTTCGGGAGAGGCGGAGCCTATCGCCGCGTATTCTTTGAGCCAGCTTATCGGTAATTTCATGTGTCTGTCCCCTCCTTTCAGAACTGCTCGAGGAAGCGAATATCGTTCTCGTACAGCAGCTTGATGTGCGGTATGCTGTGGATGATGTTCGCTATGCGGTCGATGCCGAAGCCGAAAGCGAATCCCGTGTATTCGTCGGGATCTATGCCGCAGATGCGCAACACTTTGCGGTTGACTATCCCGGCGCCGAGTATCTCTATCCAGCCCGTGCCTTTGCATATCTTGCAGCCTTTGCCGTGGCACATCGAGCAGGACACGTCCACTTCCACGCTTGGTTCGGTGAACGGGAAGTAAGAGGGGCGGAAGCGCACCTTCGTATCTTTGCCGAAGAAGTGTTTGGCGAAACTGTCGAGTATGCCTTTTAAGTCGCACATCGTGATCCCTTTATCCACGACCAATCCTTCGAGCTGGTGGAACACGGGCGAATGAGTCGCGTCGTCGTCGTTACGGAACACGCGTCCCGGAGATATCATTTTAAGGGGCGGTTTGTGATCTTCCATATACCTGACCTGCGAAGCGCTCGTCTGCGAACGCAGCAGCAGATTACCGCCGAGGAAGAACGTGTCCTGCATATCGCGGGCTGGATGATCTTTGGGGACGTTGAGCGCTTCGAAGTTGTAGTAGTCCGTTTCCACTTCCGGACCGTCCATAACGTCGAATCCCATCGATACGAAAAAGTCGACGAGCCTGCGGCGGACCGCATTGAGCGGGTGCAACTTGCCCGTGAGTTTGTCCTCGCCCGCCGTGATGTCTATCTTTTCCGCAGCGAGGCGAGCGGCGAGTTCGGCGTCGTGCAGCTCTTTGCCTTTTGCCGCAAACAGAGCTTCGAGCGTGCCGCGCGCGTCGTTGACCAGTTTTCCCATAACGGGGCGCTGTTCGGGAGCGAGGTCCTTCATGCCCTTCATCAGGTCGCTGATAAGTCCGCTTTTGCCGAGATACTTGACTCTGACCGCATACAGCGCGTTTTCCGATCCCGCCGCCGCGATCTCTTCCCCGCAGTCGCGGGTCAGCTGTCCGATCTTTTCTTCCATTGTTCCTCCGTAGGATAAAAAATAGAGCCGCCCGCAAAAGGACGACCGTGATCGTGTTACCACCTTTCTTCACGCGGAAAGATAGTTTCTCCCGCGCCTCGTTTATGCCCGTAACGCCGGCATGACCGCGCGATCCGTTAATAGCTTTCGTGTTCGCGGATCGGGCTCGGCAGTGAATATCTTTCCGCTTGTCCTGCTTCCTCGCACCTGCCGGAAGCTCTCTGAAAGGATGATAGAGCGGACTCTTATGCTGCGTCGTTGCCTTTGATATTTTTTATAATTATAACCTTTTTCTTTTTTGTTTGCAAGCGTTTTAAGGCAATAATTCGCCGCCGATATCTATATTGCCGAGAGGAACGTCTCCGGCGATGATGTTTTCGCATATCATTACCGTGCTGCTGTTGTCGAAAGCGAGCGAGTATCCGGGCAGGACTATGCGCATGTTCACGATTATCTTCATGTAAAGGCGATGGAGCGTCTGGTTTATGCCGGCGCTCGAAAATTCGGAGTAGAAATCCGCGTCCACGACTCCGAGGTCGAGCACGTTGTACGTGAGCTCGGGTCCTATATCCGAAAGCAGAGGCACGCCCGTTATCGTGCCGAGAGGTATCGCTATACCCTGCTCTTCGAACTTTTCCATCTCGCCGCGGATGAGCGACGTCACTCTGCGCGCGAACAGATTGACGGCAACGCTGTTCATTTGAACGAACGTCACGTTACCGTCGCTATCCGTGTCGAGTATGACGAAGTCGCCGTATTCCACTTCGTACAGCTGTTTTTCCGTCATATCGTCGATCGCTTCGGAAACTTTCATGCGCGTGGTCTCGGTGACTACCGTAGATATGACGGGAGCGATGCGCAGATAGTAATACAGTGCGAACGCACCTATGACGACGGCGGCGAAAAAGACCGCCTTCAGGCGGCGATGTTTGCTTTTCAGTTTGACGACGCGCATCACGATAATATATATTCGACGCGCGCCGCCATGTTGCTATTTGCTCTTCGGTTTGAATATCACGCTCACTACGTAGCTTGCGGCTACGGCTATGCCCACGCCGTAAGCCGTTTGTATGAGCCCGCCCGCAAACGCTCCGAGCACGCCCTCTTCCGCAGCCGTTTCGATCGCGCCTTTGGCGAGCGACGCGCCGAATCCCGTTATCGGTACGGCTATTCCCGAACGCAACACGTTTGCCAGCGGTTCGTACAGACCGACCGTCTGAAGTATTATGCCTGCGATAAGAAATATCACGAGTATGCGCGCGGGCGTGAGTCTGGTCTTGATTATCAGTACCTGCGCGAGCATACAGAGCAGCCCGCCGGACGCGAATACGGTAACGTAGCTAAGCAGCACGCCCCACCATGTTTCGGGAAAGATCATATCAAACGTTCTCCAATATAACGCCGTGACATACGGCGGGTATAGATTCGCCCTGAAAGGACGTCGTGGGGCTCATGAGAGCGCCCGTAGCCATGAGCAGGACGCGCCGGTAGCACCCCTCTTTCATTTTTTTGAGTATGAACGAATTGAGCACGCTCGCGCTGCAGCCGGCTCCGCTCCCGCCGGAATAGCAGTTCTGCCCGCGGGAAAACATCATATCTCCGCAGTCCGCGTATCTTTGCCCGAGCTCCACTCCTTTTTCGCGGCACAGATCGCGCAGTATCTCGCTGCCCAGCCTTCCGAGATCGCCAGAGAATATCCCGTCGAGATCGGATACGTCCATTCCCGTATCGTCGAGCACGGCGAAAAACGTATCCATCGCCGCAGGCGCCATTGCCGCTCCCATATTGTTGGCGTCGGTGATCCCGAGGTCCACTACCCTGCCTATCGTGGCGTGAGTTATGGCGGGACCGTCGCCGTCTGCGACAACGACGCTGCACCCCGCCGCCGTGACCGTCCATTGCGCGTACGGCGGTCGCTGGCAGCCGTATTCGAGCGGAAAACGATATTGCCGTTCCGCCGTTGCGAAATGCGACGCCGTGGCGCATGCCGCCGTTTCGTAATACCCCGCGTTTACCGTGGCTGCCGCGAGAGCCAGCGCCTCCGTCATCGTCGAACATGCGGAGTACAGCCCGAAATAGGATACGGGCATTTCCCTTGCCGCATAGCTTGAGGATACGAGCTGATTCAGCAGGTCGCCCGCGAACAATGCGTCGAAGTCGTAAACGGTCATGCCCGCTTTATTTGCGGCGCCTTCTATTGCCGTCTTGAGCATCGCCGACTCGCCCTGCTCGAATGTGTTCCTGCCCATTTTGGGGTCTGGTTCGACGCGATCGAAATATTTTCCGAGGGGGCCCTCGCTCTCGCGCTTCCCGACTACGCTCATGCCGGCTATGAGCCGCGGCATGTTGCCGAAAGTCAATGTCTGCGATTTTCCCGTCATACGACCCCCGAAATCAACCCGACGACGTATCTCAGCACTCCCGCCGCAGCCGACCAGACTATACCGTTCACGACTACGGGTCCCACTACGTTGAACATCTTTACCGCAGTTCCCATGATGAGCCCTTCGGAGCGGAATTCCATAGCTGCGCTTGACATGGCGTTGGCGAACCCTGTTATCGGCAGGAACGAGCCCGCGCCTCCCTGCCTGGCGATGACGTCGTATACGCCCAGACCCGTAAGGAGTATGGCTGCGACGACGAGCGCTATCGATGCGTATACGGCGGCGTCTTCGTCGGATACCGACGGTATCATGCTCAGTCCGTTCCTTATCGCTTCGCCCGCGACGCAAGTGAGTCCGCCTACGGCGAATGCCTTTATCAGCGATCCCGCCGCGCTCGACGACGGAGATATCGCGTCCACATATTTTCCGTAACGCGCGTTGCGCTTAGCTGTGTCGTCCGTAGCCGTCGCTCTCCTTTTTCAGTATTTCCCTTTCTTCGACGTTTCGTGCGTCGTCGCAGGGCACATCGCTTTTTATCATACGGGTATTATGTGCGGCATATCTCCGCAGTATGTAAAAACGGAAAGCGATCTGCTTTCCGTTGGGGGTTCATTTATCCGTGCTTTCGGAGCCCTGTATGATATTCCGTGCTTCGAAAGCTTTTGCCGTCGCCGCGCGCACGCGTTTTTTATCCGCCGTCCAGAGCGGCGCGATGAGCAGCCGTTTGGGAGGATCGCCCGTTAGCCTGTGAAGTACGACGCGCTTCGGGATGACTTTCACGCAGTCGCATAAAGCGTCGATATACTCGTTTTCGGTAAGAGGGACGTATTCCCCGCTTTCGTACATATCCGCAAGACGCGTGCCGCGCAATACGAACAGCGATTGTAATTTTATCCCGTCGGATACTCTGCCCGCGTATGCAGCGGAGCGCACGGCGTCTTCCTTGCTTTCCCCGGGCAGACCGACGATGATGTGCGTTATGACGTTTGCTCCAATGCTTTTCAGTCTGATTACCGCGTCATCGTAGACCGCGAGCGTATAACCTCGGTTTATGAGTTTCGCGGTATCCTCCCGTATCGTCTGCAGCCCGAGTTCGACAAACAGCGGTTTGCGCGATATCGCTTCACGCAGTACTTCCGTGATATCGGCAGGCAGGCAGTCGGGGCGGGTCGCGACGGACAGAGCTGCGATGTCTTCTCTGTCTGCCGCGGTGAGGAGCACGTCGCGTAATTTTTCGACGGGCATGTATGTGGAAGTATAGCTTTGGAAATACGCGATGTATTTTTCGGCGTGCGCTTTGCCCGAAACGCGCGCTTTCGCCCGCTCTATCGCTTCGTTCACGTCGCTTTCCGAACGGCATATCTCCGCAAATTCGCCGCTGCCCGATTCGCCGCAGAATATGCAGCCGCCCGTTCCCGCGCTGCCGTCCCTGTTCGGGCATGTGACCGCGCAAGAGAGCGCGAGTTTGTATACTTTGCAGCCGAACATTTCGCGAAGCGCCGCGTCAGCCGAGCGGTAACGCGTCAGCATTTTTCCGCGATCGTATAAAGCAGTTTCTCCGTGTCCGCCCAGCCGAGGCAGGGGTCGGTTATCGACTTTCCGTATACGCCGCCGTTTACGGGCTGGCAGCCTTCTTCGAGATAGCTCTCTATCATAACGCCCTTCACGAGCGTACGGAGTTCGGGCGAACAGCTGCGGCTGTGGAGAACTTCGCCCACTATGCGCACCTGTTCCTTGTATCTTTTGCCCGAGTTGGAATGATTGACGTCGATGACCGCCGCTCTGTTTTTCAGTTCCGTTTTTTCGTACATATCGTGCAGACGGATAAGATCTTCAAAGTGGTAATTGGGCACTCCCGAACCGTATTTATCCACGCCGCCGCGAAGTATGACGTGAGCGTATTCGTTGCCGTCGGTAGTGACGTCGCAGCCGCGGTAGATGAAGTTATGCGGATGCTGCGCGGCGAAAACGGAATTGAGCATTACCGTGAAATCGCCGCTCGTGGGATTTTTCATCCCTACGGGGATATCCATGCCGCTCGCCGTGAGACGGTGCTGCTGGTCTTCCACCGATCGCGCGCCTACCGCCTCGTATGAGAGCACGTCGTCGAGATAGCTGCGGTTTTCGGGATACAGCATTTCGTCCGCGGACGTGAGCCCGCATTCTCCCATCACTTTGAGGTGAAGTTTGCGTATCGCGATTATCCCCGATCTGAGGTCGGGAGCGTCCGTAGGTCTGGGCTGGTGGAGCATGCCTTTGTAGCCTTCGCCCGTCGTGCGCGGCTTGTTCGTATATACCCGCGGGATGATCACGAGTCTGTCGCCGAGCTTTTCCGCAAGCTGCGCGAGCTTTTCCGTATATTCGAGCACGCTGTCCTCGCGGTCTGCCGAGCACGGACCGACTATGACGAGGAATTTATCGCTTCTTCCCGCGATAACGTCTTTTATCTCTTTGTCGCGCCTGTTTTTAAGCGAGGCAAGTTCTTCGGAAAGCGGATATTCCGCTTTGATCTCTTCGGGCGCAGGCAGGCTGCAATTAATTTTCATTCCCATTTTCGTTTCTCCGTGACTTGGATATACAAAGGATAACGCATAAGCGGATTTACGTCAAGCGATAATGAGCCCGAAAGAAAATTTTGCTTATACGAAGCGAGCCACTTGCCAAAATCAAACGTATGTAGTATAATATATAACAAGCACGGAGAGCCTCTTCGCCGTGCTGTATGAGCGGAGGACGAATGAAGAGCATATATACATATTACAAAGAACGCCTGATAGAGATCAGCGGCAGGAACAGGAGCCTGTACATACGTTCGTTCAGCAAAAAAACGGGCTACGATATAGGCAGACTGCTCGCCACCGATCGCGAATGGGCGGACGAATTTTTCGATTTCATCTGGGCGGGTCGTAAGGATAAGTTCACGATACTTTCTCCGAGCGTCGATTCTCTCAAAAAGTTATTCGGTAAGGAGGAACCCGTCGCTCCGTCTTCCCCGCGTTCCGGGCGCGCCAAACAGCCGTTCAACGCCGCTCTCGAAAGAGAGGCGACTTCTCTCCGCACGCTCAGAAGAGAAGCGGAAGACATAGAAAAAGAAACGGGGCGCTACGAACTTTTCGTCGGCTATCCGTTCGTATGCGGCGGTCTGCGCGACGTTGTGATCAAAGCGCCGTTGCTCTTCTTCCCCGTCGAGGTGGAGATAACGGAGAGCAATATCGTCCGTATAAGCGTAAAGAAGAACGAATGTGTGCGTCTTAACAAGGCGCTCGTTTTTGCTTATGCTCAGGCAAAGAGCCTGGATATAGAAGAACTCGAAACCGAGTTCGACAGTCTCCCCCGCGGCGGATTCAAGTCGATCGAATCCGTGCTCTCGTATCTGAAAAAGTTCGGCATCCGTTTGCGTTACAACGAACAAAAGACCGTGCAGCCGTTCGATACTCTTCCAGAGCCGAAGGTCCGTGACGCGCTCGACGTCAAACGCGTATGCGTTCTCGCCCGCTTTTCCATGGCGAATTCTATCTACAACGATTATTCCGAGCTGGAACGCAGCCGCATCGTAAACGACGCGGTGGAAGAGCTTTTCGAGCCGCAGAAGCTGCGCCGCAAAAAGAGGAAACAATCGCGCGACGAAAATTGCTATTGTATTTCCGATCTCGACTATGCGCAGCGCGGCGTGGTGGAGAAGGTCGCCGACGCGGGCAATATGGTCATATACGGACCTCCCGGAACGGGCAAATCGCAGACGATAGTCAATCTCATTTCGGACGCGCTCTGCAAGGGCAAACGCGTGCTCGTGGTGTCGCAGAAGAAAGCCGCGCTCGACGTAGTTTACAACCGCCTCGCGGATCTTTCGGATAAGGCGATGTTCATCGTCGATCCCGTGAAAGAACGGCGCAATTTTTATTCGCGCTGTCTGCTGCGGCACGACGAGGTGATGAAAAAACAATACGTCGACCGCTTCCCCGAGTATGACGAAGTGGCGGCGCGCCTGCGCGAAGAGACGGATAAACTGCGCGAGATATCCGATACGTTTTCCGAGGACGACGGCTTCGGCATAAGTCTTATGGACATGTATTACGGATCCTTCATTCCCGGCAAAAACAGCGAGGAGTATACGATATACAACGAGATGCTCAAGGATAAAGTGCTGCGCACGATGGATTATCCCACCATGCGCGGCGCGATAGATACGCTCCTCGAACACGATAAGATAGACATATATTATAATTTCGTCGAGAACAAAAAGTTCAATCCATTCATACAGCACTTAAAACCCGATCTGCCGATAGATACTCTGTCGTATGCCAGGAACAAGTTCGCGGAGTTAACGGGCTCGCGTACAGCTGTATTCGACGAAGCGGATCATCCGTTCGCGCGTCAGATAATAGCGCAGTACGACAAACTATCCAATCCCCGCAACGAAAAGATGTTCATTCGTATGCTCGCGGGGTTCGAATATCCTTCGTCATATTCCTTTTTGCAGGCGAGCAAGGTACTTTTCCCTCTTTACCCTTTTGCGCGCTACCAGATGAGCAAAAAAGAGAGCGAGGTGCGCAGGCAGTACGAGCAGACGAAGGAAGCCATAGCCGATTTCGTCAGCGATTACGACTTCTTGAAGGAAGTGTTGACGTACGAAGGATACGCGATGGCGCTCGGCGGGATACTCGAGGGCAACGAGAATACGCTCAGCAATCTCAGGGCTGCGCTCGCAGATTACGTTAAAGTGAGCGATGTATCGCTCAGCCTGCATAATTTCTCGCAGCCCGAAAAGCATATACTCAATTTTGCATATCGCATGACGCGCGATTACGAGCAGTTCCGCAGCGTCATAATCAAGCTGCTGCCCCTGCGCGTTTATCACGAGATCATAAACTGCGAAAAGACGAAGAAGAACGAGCTTTCCGCCACCGTGGATTTCGAGAACATAAAGGCGCATATAAACACGCTCACTGCCGAGCTTGCGGGAGTCAGCCGCAAGATCTGCGCGCAGAGCTTCGAGCCCGAGTACAGAGATATGTATGCGTCACGCGAGGATGCGAAGGATTATCTCTATCAGATATCCAAAAAACAGAATTTTTGGCCGCTGCGCCGCATGATGGAGGTGTTCGGCGATTATCTGCTCACGCTTTATCCGTGCTGGCTGCTCTCCCCCGAGAACGTTTCGTCCATCCTCCCGCTGAAGAAAAACATGTTCGATCTCGTGCTTTTCGACGAAGCGAGCCAGGTATTCATAGAAAATACGGTGCCTTCTATAATCCGCGGAAAGAACGTTGTGGTCGCCGGCGATGCAAAGCAGCTTCGCCCCACGACTACTTTCATGCGCAGATATATGGGCGGCGCGGATGACGACAGCGATCTCACTTTGCAGGCGGCGCTCGAAGTGGAGAGCCTGCTCGATCTCGCCGTAGCCCGTTTCGATAGTGCGAATATCACATATCACTACCGCAGCCGCAGCCGCGGACTGATAGATTTCTCTAACAAAGCGTTCTACGACGACATGCTCCGTATCTCGCCCGACGTCACGAAGTCGCTCAAGAACAAAGCTATAGAGCGTATCAAGGTGAACGGCACATGGCGGGATCGCTGCAATCCCGTCGAAGCAGCGGAGACGGTCAGACTTCTCAAAAAACTGTTCAAGAGCCGCGCGGGAGACACGTTCGGTATCATCACGTTCGGTATGGAGCAGCAGTCCTGTATCGAGGACGCGATAGAAAAGGAATGCCGCAAGGACGTGGAATTCCGCACGGCATACATTCGCGAAGCCAACCGCAAAGACGGCGGTCAGGATGTGAGCCTGTTCATAAAGAACATCGAAAACGTTCAGGGCGACGAACGCGACGTTATCATATTCAGCATCGGTTACGCGCGCAACGACAACGACCGCGTCAATGCTCATTTCGGCTCTTTGTCCGTCGAGGGCGGAGAAAACAGACTAAACGTCGCGGTCACCCGAGCCAAAAAGAAGATATACGTTATAACGAGCATAGAGCCCGAAGATCTGCGGGTCGACTCGTCCAAGAACAACGGCCCGAAGCTGTTCCGAGCATATCTTACTTATGCGCGCGCCGTTTCGGGCGGCAACCGTGCGGAGATCAAAGCGGTGCTCGACGGGCTCTGCCCTCCTTCGGTCATCGCCAAGCATGCCGAACTCACCGTTCCCGTCGAACAGCAGATCGCCGCGAAATTACGCTCGTTCGGTTACGACGTGGATACCGATCTCGGCAGCGGTACGAACAGGATATCCGTGGCGGTCTACGATAAGAAGAAAGACAGATACGTCCTCGGTATTCAGGTGGATAAGGTGTTGTACTCCGCCGACGAGACTCCTCTCGAACGCGATGTGTATGCGTGCCGCTTCCTCGAGCAGAAAGGCTGGAACATCATGCGAGTGTGGAGTCGCGATTGGTGGCACAACGCCCACGACGTCATCGAACGCATACGTCATCGCATAGACGCGGTATTGACTCAGTCATCCGTAAAATAGGCTGTATAAACAAAAACGTTGCGGCGGTCCCGAAAGAGACCGCCGCATTGGATATAGTATATTCGTCGTTCAGACCGCCACATAGCCCGATCTTTCGATGAGTTCTTTTCCCTCCTCCGACATAGCCCAGTCTATGAGCTTTTTCGTGTTCCCCGACGCCTCTCCGTTCGTTACGGCATACAGATCCATTATGAACGGATAGCTGCCGTCGCGTATGCTCTTTTCGGACGGGTATACGCCGTTTATCTTCAGAAGTTTCGCGTGCGGATTGGGATACATCGTTTCGGCGAAAAATCTGTACGAATAGCCGAGCGCGGGGTGGACTCCGTTCCATTCGACGGTCACCTGCCGCATAAGACTGTTCGTTCCTATGAGGCTGTCATCGGGCAGCGGGCGCGGCGCGGCGACGGGCGTATCTGCCATTATTTTCTGTAAGCCCGTCTGGCTGCCGGAGCCTTCGGGGCGTTGGAACACGATCATATCGCCGCCTTCTTCCCAGCCCAGAGTTTTCCACCTCGAAGTCTTGCCCGAGTATATGTTTTGCAGCTGTTCATAACTCAGTCCGTCTATGGGGTTTTCGTCCGATACTATGAACACGAACGCTTCCGCGCCGAGCTTGTGCAGCCTGAGATCCGCTCCCGCCTCCTCTGCTTTTTTCTTTTGAGAAGCCGACGGTTCGAGCACGAAGATCACGTCGACGTCTCCGTTTATGAGAGCGTCGTATGCGCCCGTGGTCTTCGTGCAGCGCACGAGATCTTCGGAATACGCGTTTTCGTCGCAGACAGCCTGCGCGAATGCCGCATACATCGGATATAGCGCCGTTGCGCCGTCCATAACGGGAATATCATCGTCTAATTGCAGAGAGGCAGGCTCGTCGAGCGAAGCCGTGTGTGAGCCCGTAAAGGGCGCATAAACGGATATGTCAGGTTCCGTCTCGGCGATGCCGTTATTGCTCACCCGCCACCAATTCCCCCTTACGGCATTCGGATAAAGCGCGAAACAAATCACGGATATTACGGCGAGCGCGATACATATCGCCGTGCGCCGCGCGACCTTGCCCAGCCATACGATAACGCAAATACAGGCAAGAGCCGCTACTATCAGTATCACGGGCAGCATGCCTATGCCGTTATCTATCGCGCCGAAACGGGAGATGTAATCGTAAGTTTCCAGCATCACGGCGCAGACCGCGATCGCCGCGGCGGTGACGGCTATGCGCGCCGTAAGGATAAGAGTTTTTTTCGCGCGTTCTTTCATGGTACCGTTCACATCAGAGAAATTATCGCGACGTCGTTAGCGGCAAGGATGAACATGACTATGAGAAAGATAACGGGAAGCGACACGGATATTATCGAAAGTATCAAGCCCGGTTTACTGTTTTTCACACTTATGACGATACCTGTAACTCCGAGAATGAGACCGGCTATCGGAAATACGAATACCATGCCGGTAAAAAACAATATGAGCGATAATGCCGGTATATAGACGAGCGGCGTAAGACAAGTAAGGCATATCCCGATGACGGGTACGAGCGTTTCCGCTGTCAGCTTTTTCTTTATTCTCAGTTTCGCGATGTCTTTCAGCAGCCATACGATAAGACAGATTATCGCCGCGCCGCCGCTTATGAATGCAAGGACGAGAAAGAACGGATCTCCTCCCGCAAGGAATGCGACGAGAACGAATGCGAGCCCTACGGCAAAGAGTACCGTCGCCGCGATCGCGGGCGCCGTAAAACGTCTGTGTTTTACGTTTTCCGTAACGTCCGTCCCCGCATTGTTTTGCATGTCGTTTTTATCCGTCATTTTCCCTCCTTTGCCGTTATCACAACAGCGCTTTGGCTATGGATATGAACCATATCCAGAATTTCGGGATGTTGGCGTCTATCGCGCTCATCAGCGCGTCGCGGTCGTATGCGATCGTGCTTGCCGATGTTGAAATGAACGTCGCTATACTCCCGTGCCCGTGAGTCATTGCCACGACGATACCGCCGTAAGCGTGCTCGCCTACCGCCAGGTACCCGCCTATGCTGAGTCCGCCGAAGGCGAATATCCCGACCGACAGCGCTCCAAATGACATCAATCCTATCGCGACCGCACCCATGGCTATTATGCCGAAAGAGATGGCGCCTATCGAAAAGAACCCGCCTGACAGGACTCCGAGCGCAAGCAGTCCCGCGCAAAGCACTCCTATAGATATCAGCCCCAACGAGAATATCCCTATGGATATCAGTCCCGTAGCTATCGTGCCTATGGCTATCACGCCCTTGGCACGGTATACGCCGTGACCTATGTTTATGTGTACGAGCGGCAGCCCGAACAGTTTTGTACGGCTTACATATTCGTAGCGCGGAAGCACGAAACCACGGTATCCGTATTCGCGGCGTTCGGGCGCCGTATCGATATCGTCGCTTCGGGTATCGTCCTCGGGCGGCTCGCTACCGAGCAGCAGCCGATTGAGGTCGAGATCGAGCAGACGGGCGAGTTTTATCAGCTTCTCCGTTTCGGGATAAGCGGAATCCGATTCCCATCGGGATACCGCCTGTCTGGAAACACCCATGGCTTCGGCGAGCGATTCCTGCGTATAGCCGCGTTTTTTACGCTCTTCGGCTATTATCATTCCCGTTGTCTTGTTTGCGGATACGTCCATTTTTGCTGCTCCGGTCGGTTTTTGTGTATTCATATTCTATCACGCATCGGTGTTTGTGTCAATATGCTTATTCCGAAATGTCGCTGCTTATCGTGTCCATGCGATTGCTGCGGATTTTTGAAAGTAGCTGAGTTGCGAGTTCGCACGCAAAGACTACGGCGATCGAGATCAGATACGATATGATGAGAACGGATATTGCCGTTTTATCTGGGTCGCCGAAGTATATGTTGCGGATGTCCCAGAAGAATTCCGTGCAGAATACTATCACGAGTTTGAGCACGGACAGCGTAACGGATATTGCAAAAGCTCCGTCACCTTTTTTCCTACCGAGTATCGCGGCAGCGGTCTGCGCGGCCGTAAACAGCAGGAATATCCCGAGCGGGATGACGATATCGTCTACCGTTTCGCCCGAGACGATCCATACGGCAATGCCGAGCGCGACCGACAGGATATCCGCGGCGATGACCGCGATAAGAGCCGCTATATTTTTTGCCGTCGTTTTCATGGTTATCTCCTTTTCCCTTCCGAGCTGCTTTCGTTTACACATTGAATATAGCATACTCGCATCGTCATGTAAATAACCTTTCGGTTGTTTTTATGTAACCTTTCGGTTGCATTTGCGATATTTTATGATAAAAACCGACCGTCGGCGTGTACCGACGGTTGGTTTCAATGGTATTTGTATATCCGATCACTTGTCGTTATGGCAGGTGTGCCCGCAGACGTGAGAGCCGCAGTCATCGTGCGAGTGCTCGTGTCCGCTGCATTTCGCGTTGGGGTCATAAGCGAGTGAACCGGAAAGAAACGTTTCGACCGCCTTATCCGCATTGCCCGTCACGCCTCCGTAAACGGCGATTTCCGCCTCTGCGAGCGCGGCTATCGCGCCGCCGCCTATGCCTCCGCAGATGAGAGTATCCACGCCTCTTTCTTTGAGAAAACCCGCCAGCGCGCCGTGTCCGCTGCCGTTGGTGTGAACGACTTCGTTGCCGACGACTTTGCCGTCTTCGACGTCATATATCTTGAATTCTTCGGTATGACCGAAATGTCCGAATACGTTGCCGTTGTCGTAAGTTACCGCTATTTTCATTATTGATTCCTCCGTTCTTTTTATGGAAGTCTACACCTTTTTCGCGAAGTTGTCAAATGAAATTTCCAGAAGCATTCGGAATGCCGCGCCGAAGCGGTATCATTCCCGAATGCGACAGAGAGCTGTCGTCATCCGACCACAGCCCTCTGTCATGTTGTTCCGCATAATTATTACTTACGCCTGCGGAGCTTCTCCTCTTGTTTCTACACCGATCAATGATTCGATGCTGTCAACTCCATTGCCGCTTTCGAGATCGAGCGTGAGCGTTGCGGAATAAGTACCCGTGGATACCGCTTCGTTCGGTTCGCAGAACTGTACGCCCATCACAGAGGAATTGATATACAGAGCGAGCTTGTACGTTTCTCTCAATGAATCGACGGGCAATTTCACGGACTTGAC
>DXHS01000068.1 GCA_019113275.1 Candidatus Protoclostridium stercorigallinarum | reverse complement strand
GTTTACGACGACCGGTTTGAGATTTACTACAACTACCTCAATAGGATGCCGCCCAAAACAGATGATTTAGGCAATAAATTAGCCGAAGAAACACTGCCAAATGTGTGTTCGGACATCTCAAAAGACAGTTCCGCGCATGCTCAGGCTGCTGTCGGACAGCGCCGCCGTGCGCGAAGCGGTATACCGCCGCAGTCCCACGGCGCTCTCGCTCCCCGAAACGATCGGCTACGCCGCGCAGATGCTGCTCTCGCCGCGCGAGGCGGAGAGCGAGGATATCCTCGCGAAAGCGATGAAGAACGCTTCCGGGAACTTCGGCGCGTTCATGGCGGCGGTCGTCGACAGGCTCATAGTCGAGCTGACGCGCAAAAACGGCAAGCCTTCTTTTTCAAAGAAGCTCGCCGCCCGCGTGCTCGCGTTTTCCGAAAAGATCAAAGGTCCCGAAAAAGCCTTCATCGCCCAGCGCATAAGAGAGTTGTGACGCGTGAAAGCGCGGATCAAAGGGAGTTTCCTTGTATGGGAAACTCCCTTTGCTATTGTCTGTATGTTGTTTATTGAACGAGTTTACATCATTTACTCTCTGCTTTGCGGTTTCTTTTTTGGCAGGAGGAAGTGCAGGATCACCAGCCCGCCGAGGAAGAATACCGCGTAGAATACGCGTACCGTTCCCGCGAGCAGGAAACATGTGAGGAACATCAGACCCGCGCCGATGAGCGCGGTAAGAACGTCCGCGGTCACCGAAAACGCTTTGCCCGGCACCCTGGCTTTGAGCTTCTCCGCGCCCGAATACGCCAGGCGGGTGAGCGCGCCCTCGATCACGAGCGCGAAAAAGAGTATTATCTGCATTGCGACTGTCATTTGAAGATCCTCCCGAGGATATTTTTTTTGCCCGAACGGTATTCCATTTTATCCACTCTGCCTTCGAAGGTGAGTTCGCCGGACTCTGCGGAGAACGCCTTTATGTGCAGTCCTTCGCCGCGGACGGAAAGCGGACCGTCCGTCGTCGTCATGTTTATTTCGGCTGGGGAAGAGTCGATGACCTTTTCCACTCCCGTTATAAGGGTGCGCGAGCGCGCCTCCGCCGTTATGCTGTGCTTTTTGTTTTCCACACCATAAGCTATGCCGCTTTCGCCGCGGTTATGACAAAAACCGCGCGGGAGCAGACATAGGATAAACGCTCCGCTCGCGCCGCACGCGCGGGGAAACGCGCCGCATGCAAACGGCTTGACAATTTTCCGCTTCGGGTGTATAATATCTTAACATCCGAAATTTGCGGCAACGTCCGCCCGACGGAGGAACTTATGAGATATAACGAAGAAAAACGTGCGGTCGCCGCGGCGAAGCCCGCGATGACCGAAAAACAGCGCAAGATCGCCGTCGTCTGTACGGTGACCGGCGTCGTGCTGCTGCTCATCGCCGTGATCGCGCTTATATGCAATATCGTTTCCATCGCTTCGCTGTCCGCCCGCAGAGATGAGCTTGAAAACATGAGCGCGGAGCTTTCCGCCGCGATAGCCGAGGGCGAGGATACTTTGGAGTACATGACGGGAGATGAGACCCGTCTCGAGTTCTTCGAGCGTTACGCGCGCGAGTATCTCGGTTATGTATACGACGGCGAAGATTCGTACGTGCCGGCGACGGGGGATAAGGAGTGACGGAAGCCGTTATAGACGTCGGCAGCGGCAGTGTCCGCCTGCTTGCCGGCGGTAAAAAACAGACGATAATGACCAAGCTCGGCGAAGGTCTGAACGCCACCGGGCTTCTCGGCAAAGAGGCGATGGAGCGCACGATAGCGGTCATCAAGCGTTTCGCCGAAGAGGCTAAACGCGTGGCGGATAAAGTGTACGTGTTTGCCACCGAAGCCGTGCGCGCGGCTGCCAACCGTGCGGACTTCATCCGCGCGACGGACGCCGAGTGCGGCGTACAGCTGGAAGTGATAAGCGGCAGCGAGGAAGCGGAGATAGCTCTTCTCGGCGCAAGCGAAGGCGGAGACGCTACCGTAGTCGACATAGGCGGAGCGTCCGTGGAGATAGTATCGGGCGACGGCGATTCGCTCGTTTACGTCAAGTCGCTCCCGCTCGGCGTCGTGCGGCTGACCGAGCAGGCGGGCGGCGATCCCGGGCTCATCCGCGCCTATGCCGCCAGCGGAGCCACGGGCTACGGCGACGTGCGTCTGCGCCCCGAACTCATCGGCGTGGGCGGCACGCTGACCTCGCTTGCGGCGATGAAGTCGGGCATCACGGTGTACGACCCCTCGGTCGTGGACGGCTGTATCCTCACCAAAGAAGATCTGTCCGCCTTTGCGGGAAAACTCTCCGCCATGACGGAAAGCGATATACGCAAAGCATATCCCGTTCTTCCCGACATGCGCTGCGGGCTCATCACCGCCGGCGCGATCCTCGCCGAAGAACTTCTGACTTATCTCGGCGCTCCTTACATAAAAGTGAGCGAGTCGGACAACCTGGACGGGTTTTTAAGGTATAAGCACAAAATGACCAAAGACGCATGACGATGACGCGCGGCTTCGCCGCGCGTCGTTTATCTTTTCGGCGATATAAAGTATACGGAAACATCGTATAACGAATAATATATAGAAAGCTGTCCGCGGAAGGTCTTTTCCGCGGACAGCTCGTATCGTTTTGTTCTTATTCTTTTTCTTCCGCTTCTTCGCGGGTGAAGCATAAACTTCCGAATGCGCCGAAGTCAATGAGCACGAGGTCTCCCGCGACGAGTACGGATATATCCTCGCCGCCGACGTCCGCCGCTTTGCTCCCGACGGAGACGGTCGCGCCGTTTTCCGTCATGCTCACGGTGACGGGAGAGGGCGAGGGGACGTCGCCGAACTTGCTCGCGAGACGGCGGAGCAGGCGGGGAACGGCGTCTTTGCGTTTGGCTTTTGCGATGACCGTATCCGCTATACCCGCGGCGAGCGCCGCCGCTGCCACTATCGCCGTTGCTATCGCGGCTATCGTGAAGGCGCGGTGATCGGCGTCCGTCAGGCAGAAGAATATCACGCACAGCGCGAGCGCGACGACGCCGACCGCAAGGCAGGCTATCGTTTTGGGAGCGAACAGGCTCATGCGTTCCGCGAGAGTTTTTCCCGCCGCCGTCATGCGGCGTTCCTGCTCGGAGATATCGAACGTCGCGTTTATCTCCGTTTTGAAATTTATTTCGTCCATATTTTCACCAATCCAGCCGCGAGAGCTTTTTGGAGCCCGCGACTTTAACGTCGTCGTATTTGGAAAAGTACTTTTCTTTGAAGCTCACGGGCAGTTCTTCTTCCGTTTCCGCGGCGATGAGGTCGGCGAGCTCGTCCGGAGTGAAGTCGGACATGCTCACTTCGCCGTCGTATTTTTCAAACAGCCGCATGATATCCCGTTCTGTCATGATGGTCTCCCCGAAAGGCGCAAAGGCTCTTTCAACGAATAATATATCACAAACGCGCGCGTAATGCAAATATTTGGCTTGACCTCGGGGCGGAGTTTATTATATAATAAATCATAATGATAACGGTGATAGATTACGGAGCGGGCAACCTTGCGAGCGTCGCGGGCGCGCTGACATTCCTCGGCGAAAAGTCGGTGACGGCGTGCGGGGCGGACGAGATAGCCCGTGCCGACAAACTCATACTGCCGGGAGTGGGCGCGTTCGGCGAGTGCATGAAAAAGCTGCGCGCCGCTTCGCTCGACGAAGCGATAATCGGCGCGGTAAAACGCGGTACCCCTCTTCTCGGCATATGCCTGGGGCTGCAGCTGCTTTTCGAGCGTTCTTACGAGTTCGGCGAACACGAGGGGCTCGGTTTGCTCCCCGGCGAGGTGAGAAAGATAAACGCGGGCGGTCTGCCGCTGCCGCATATCGCGTGGACGAGCATAGACGTCCGCGGCGGACGGCTGCTCCGCGGTATAGAGAGCGGCGAGTTCTTCTACTTCGTGCACAGCTACTGCGCGCACGCGGCGGAAGAGCGCGACGAAGCCGCGACCGCCGATTACGGCGAGACGTTCACCGCGGTCGCCGAGCGGGACAACGTGTTCGGCACGCAGTTCCACCCCGAAAAGAGCGGCTCGCGCGGACTTGCGATACTTAAAAACTTCATCGCGGTATAGGGAGGAGCGCGTGACATCGGTAAGGATAGTGCCCTGTCTGGACGTCAAAGACGGGCGGGTGGTAAAAGGCGTGAATTTCCTCGGTCTGCGCGACGCGGGCGACGCGGTGGAGAACGCCGTGCAGTACGAGCGCGAGGGCGCGGACGAGATAGTTTTCCTCGATATAACCGCGACGTACCGCGGAGAAAAAACGGTGGCGGACATGGTGAGCCGCGTGGCGGAAAACCTGTTCATCCCGTTCACCGTGGGCGGCGGCGTGCGCAGCACGGAGGACATGAAAAACATACTCCGCGCGGGCGCGGACAAAGTGGGCGTGAACAGCGCGGCGGTAAAACGCCCCGAGCTCATAAGCGAAGGCGCGGAACTGTTCGGCAGCCAGTGCGTGGTGCTCGCGGTGGACGCGAAAAAACGCGCGGACGGCGGCTGGACGGTGTACACGGCGGGCGGCAGGCACGACGAGGGCATGGACGCGGTCGAGTGGTGCGCGCGCGGCGAAGAGCTGGGCGCGGGCGAGATACTCCTCACGAGCATGGACGCCGACGGCACCAAAAACGGCTTCGACCTCGACCTTCTCCGCGCCGTGACGGGGGCGGTGAATATCCCCGTGATAGCGTCGGGCGGAGCGGGGAAGAAAGAACATTTCGCGGAGGCGTTCGGGTGCGGCGCGAGCGCGGCTTTGGCGGCGTCGCTGTTCCATTTCCGCGAGCTGGATATAAGAGAACTCAAAGAGTATCTCGCCGGCAGGGGCATACCCGTGCGGCTGTGATACGGCAATCGGAGCAAATATATGGAAGTAACGAGAGAGATCATCAGGCATACGGCGAAGCTCAGCCGTATAAACTTCACGGAGGACGAGGAGAAGGCAATGGAAAAGCACTTCGCCTCCGTGCTCCGTTGGACGGAGAAGCTGAACGAATTCGACGCGGATTCCGTCCCGGCCACGGCGCATATTCTGGACGCGGTCAACGTACTGCGCGATGACGTGCCCGGCGTTCCCTTCGACAGGGAAAAACTGCTCTCCTGCGCTCCCGAGCGCAGCGAGGACTCGTACATCGTTCCGAGGGTGGTGGAGTGATATGGATATCACGAAAATGACTCTCGGCGCGCTCGTCGAAGCGATGGATAAGGGAGAGATCTCCTCCGTCGAAGCGACGAAAGCGACGCTGGAAAAAGCGGAAAAAGAAAAGGATCTCGGCGCATACGTCACGCTGTGCGGAGAGAAGGCGCTGGAAGCCGCCGCGGCGGCGGACAAGGCGCGCGGCGAGGGCAGGCGCGGAGCGCTGCTCGGCGTGCCGATAGCGGTCAAGGACAACATCTGCACCGAGGGCGTGCGCACGACCTGCGCTTCCCGTTTTCTGGAAAACTACGTGCCGCCTTACGACGCGTTCGTCGTGAAAAAGCTGAAGAGCGCGGGCGCGGTCATCGTGGGAAAGACGAACATGGACGAGTTCGCCATGGGCTCGGGCAGCGAGTATTCGGCTTTCTATCCCGTAAAAAACGCCGTGGACCCTTCGCGAGTGGCGGGCGGTTCGAGCGGCGGCAGCGCGGTCGCGGTGGCGTCTTACCAGGCGTACGCTTCTCTCGGTTCGGATACGGGCGGTTCCATCCGCCAGCCCGCGGCGTTCAACGGCGTGGTCGGGCTCAAACCCACGTATTCGGCGGTGTCGCGCAACGGACTGATCGCATTCGCTTCCTCGCTCGACCAAATAGGTCCTTTCGCGCGCACGGTAGGCGATTGCCGCACGGTGTATGACGCCATAAAAGGTCATGACGCGGGGGATTCCACTTCTTACGCGGGCGACCTCGATAAAGGCGAAAAGATAACGTCGCTCAAAGGCAGGCGTATAGGCGTAGCGAAGGAGTTCTTCCCGCCGGAGCTGAACGGCGAAGTGCGCGCGGCGGTGGAAAAGGCTCTCGCGTTCTATGAAAAAGAGGGCGCGGAGATAGTGGAGACGAGCATAGGCAGCTTCGATATGGCGCTCGCGTGCTACTACATCCTTTCCAGCGCGGAAGCGTCCAGCAACCTCTCGCGTTACGATGGCGTCAAGTACGGCAGGCGCGCGGAAGGCTGCGCGGGCATAGACGACATATATTACAAGTCCCGCACCGAGTTCTTCGGCAGCGAGGTCAAGCGCCGCATCATGTTGGGCAACTTCGTGCTCTCGTCCGGCTACTACGACGCGTTCTACCTGCGCGCGAGCAAGGCGAGGACGCTCATCAAGCGCGATTTCGAAACGGCTCTTTCGGGCTGCGACGCGCTCGTCTGTCCCACCGCGCCCACGACGGCGTATAAGCGGGGGAGCAACGCGGACGATCCCGCTGCGGCGTACCTCGGCGACATATTCACGGTGCCCGTCAATATAGCGGGGCTTCCCGCGCTTTCGGTGAAGTGCGGCGAGGATAAGGACGGTATGCCCGTCGGCATGCAGCTGATAGGCAGCCCGTATTGCGAGGAGACTTTGCTCTCTCTCGCCGAAGCATACGAAAAGGGAGGCGCGATATGAGCGAGTATATACCTACGATAGGACTGGAAGTCCATTGCGAGCTCAAAACGGAGACCAAGCTGTTCTGCTCATGCCGCAACAGCTTCGGCGCCGCGCCCAACACAAATACCTGTCCCGTGTGCGCGGGGCATCCGGGAGTGCTGCCCGTGCTCAACCGCAAGGCGGTGGAGTACACCGTGAAGGCGGGCTGCGCGATAGGCTGCCGCATCAGCCGTTACAGCAAGTGGGACCGCAAGAACTATTTCTATCCCGACCTGCCCAAAGCGTGGCAGACCAGCCAGTACGACCTGCCGCTCTGCATAGGCGGCGAGGTGCGCATAACGGTGAACGGTGAGGAAAAAACGGTACGGCTCAACCGTATACATCTCGAAGAGGACGCGGGCAAGCTCGTGCACGGCGGAGGGAGCACGGCGGTGGATTACAACCGCTGCGGCGTGCCGCTCATGGAGTGCGTGACCGAGCCCGACATGCACAGCGCCGACGAGGCGGTGGCGTTCCTCGAAGAGCTCGCGAGCATATTCCGCTATGCGGGCGTGTCCGACTGCCGCATGCAGGAGGGCTCCATCCGCGCGGATGTGAACCTGTCGCTCAGCCGCCCCGGCGAGCCGCTCGGCACGCGCACGGAGACGAAGAACCTCAACTCCTTCCGCAGCGTGCGCCGCGCGATAGAGGCGGAGATACGCCGCCAGACCGAAGTGCTGGAAAGCGGCGGCAAGGTAGTGCAGGAGACGCGGCGTTTCGACGACGCTACGGGCGAAGGCTACGGCATGCGCAGCAAAGAAGACGCGCAGGATTACCGCTATTTCCCCGAGCCCGACCTCATGCCCGTAGTGCTTTCGGACGAGGACGTGGAGCGCATACGCGCCACGCTGCCCGAGCTGGCGCGCGACCGCAGGAACAGGTATGTGTCCGATCTCGGTCTGTCCGATTACGACGCGTCGCTCATCACCGCGGATCCCGCGACGGCAGAGCTGTTCGACGACGCGGTGACCGCGGGCGCGAACGCCAAGAAAGCGGCTAACTATATAATGAGCGAGATCATGCGCAAGGGCAAAACGGCGGGCGAAGACGGCATCGTCGTCGGTATCACGGGCATGCAGCTCGCCGATCTGCTCGCGCTCGTGGAGAAAGGGGAGATCAACCTCGTTTCTTCTCGTGACGTGCTGGATAAGATCTGGCTGACGGATATGACCGCTTCCGCCGCGGTGGACGCGCTCGGGCTCAGGCAGAACAACGACGCGGGCGAGATAGAAAAGCTCGTGCGCGATATCGTCGCAGCCAACCCCGGCCCGGCGGACGATTACCGCAAAGGCAACGAGAAAGTGCTGTCCTTCTTCGTGGGGCAGCTCATGAAGGCTACCAAGGGTAAGACCAATCCCAAGATCGCGGGAGAGCTTATAAGGAAGGTGCTGTCCGAGTGAACGTATACGAGCAGGCGGAAAGAGAGCTGAGCGAAGCGCGCGAGGCGTTCTCGTCGGCGTTCGGCGGCACGGAGAACGCCGTGGTCATCAAGTCGCAGCGCAACGATTTTGCCCTGCGCTTCAAGTATCCGCTGCTCATGCTCGTGTGCGCGGTGATAGTCGCGGCGGTCGTTGTCATCCAGGTGGTGTTCAAACAGTTCGATGCGCTTTACATCGTATGCGAGTGCATAATATGCCTGGCGATGGCGGCTTGCATAGTGCTGTTTGCGATCACATGGCACATCACCCGCCGCAACGCGCGCGCCGCCGAAGCGATAACTTACTATTCGCCCGAGCCCGGCAAACGGTTCCTTTACACCGAGATCGCGGGCGGCGGGGAGAAGATCGAGTGGGCTGACGCCTGCCTGTACCTGCGCGGGGACGCCGCCGAGCTGTTCGAAGGCAACGGCAAGCAGTACAGTCCCTTCCTTTACAAGAAGGTGCGCGGGCATTCGCGCGGCTATGCGCTGTTCGATCTCGGCAATATCCTCGGGAATTTCATGGACGGCTGCGATGTGATCTCGCACGAGGGCAACGTCTGGCGGTTGTCGTCCGGTTTTTCCTTCGCGGTCGCGGAGGACGGAACGCTCGCTTATTTCGAGATAAAAGGCATGTACGACGAGTGCTACGAGAATAATTTCCCGCTGTATGCGCCCTTTTCCGTTTCGCGGTCGTATGTGTTCACTTATCGCTTTACCGCTGTGAACGCGCCGAATTTCCGCATGCACCTGCCGGATATCACCCGCACGGCGTGCGACTTCTATTTCGTCCCGCCGCCCGACGACCCGCGCATCGTCGTACCAAAGTAAGTATTTAACGGAAGTTTATGCAGAGAGACCGCCTTCTTTGAAAAGAAGGCGGTCTCTTCCTGCACCCTTTCCGCCAAGAAACTTACGGCACCGGGCAAATACGATATTATGAATATATATCTTTCCGTGTATCGTTGACATATCGGGAAATATACGTTATAATCATATCATGGTGACGATGAAGGAGATAAGCGGAAGGGAGAAGGGGATACGCGCGGCGTTGATCGCGATGACGGCAGCCGTGCTCGCGATCGCCTTCGTGCTGACGTTCTCCATATCCGATTACCATATATTCGCCCGCGCGGGGGAGTACGGCGTCGTATTCGTGCTTTCGCAGTGGGTGAAGAAGAGCGCGCTCCTGCTCGTGCCCATGGCGGTGTTTTTCGGCAGCCGCAAGTGCGCGGATATCGCAAAATGGGTGCTTCCCGCGTTCGTGCTCGTGTCGTGGGCGACTTACGGCGACTACTTTTACGCGAGCCGCTCCGCAGACAGCGTAACGGATGAGGTGCTTTATCTTTTCGACGACATCCTGCCGCTTCCGCTCGAAGCCGCGCTGTTTTTTGCGGAGAACGGGCTGCTCGTCCTTATCTGCATACTTTTGTTCGCTCGTGACGGCGCAGGTGCATCGCCGCGGAGTTTTCTTTATTTCGCGCCCGCCCTCGCCGCGTGCGTCCCGCTCAATATCTTCGGGAATTTCTTCGACATAAACGATTTCCCCGCAGACGATCCTCTGCGCTTTTACAGCTTTACGCCGTGGCACGGCGTCGCGGTGCTGCTGCTTGCGGGCGTTACCGCGGTATGCTATCTGTGGCTGAAGGGGAGATCGCCGTCGGAGAGGGAAAGGCTGCTCGCCGCGATGGCGATAACGCTGCTCGTGCAGTACCATTCCAAAGACAGCGTGGTGCTCGGCGACGGTTACAACGTCTACACGACGATATTCTCCTGCGTGCCGCTGTTCATATGCAATATAGGCGTGTATACGGTAGCGCTGTCCGTGTTCTTTAAGACGCGCACGCTGTATTCGATAGCCTTTTTCGTGCACGCCGCGGGCGCGATCTCGGTGTTCTTCTACTTCGGCAGGGACGACATAAGCAACTACGGCATTATCTTCGGTTACTCCATACTGTATTTTCTCACGACGCACATATTGTTGTTCGTTCTCTGCGTCATGCCGACGTCGCTCGGTATGTATAAGTTCCGTATGCGCGACTGCATAACGCCTCTTATCTACTATTGCGTAGTTATCGTTTCCGCTGCGGTGCTGTCCGCGGTGGTGACTTCGGCGTCCATGGGCTGGCATACAGCGGACGGGGAATACCTCCCGTCGGACGAGCTCCTTCTGCCCAACTACGCGTTCACGCAGATCAACCATTTGCCTTTCGAGGTGCCTGACGTGTGGAAAGTGACTGTATGGCGGTACGACGTGAACATACTGTACGTCGTGCTGCTGTACCTGTTTTACGCAAGCATGTTCTTCGCCTTCGCCGGGCTGTATCACGCATGGCTCGCCGTTCGTCGTAAACTCGCGCGGAGGAGCGCATGAAGAGCGCCGCGCTCGTAACGCATGAAACAGGGGCTCTAGAGGGAGCCCCTGTGATCGTTTTATTCGCCTTATTTCCGCTTCAGGTCTGCTACCAGCGCCTCGGTGAACGAGAGCGTTATTTCTCGCACGGTGAGTGGGCGGTAAACTACGCCAGCTCTGTCCATGGCTTCCTTCTGCTTATCCGTCGCACGGGTGTAGGGGTATACGCCGAAGAGAAAGGGGTAGAAAGCGTAAACGAACCTTTGCGCGTCCTCGTCGCGCACGTCCGCGTAGTGCGCGCGGAGGCAGGCGGTCACGGCTTTTATCGAACGGGCGTATGCTTTTTTGAAGGATACGAGAGCCTCCATGCCGCTGCCCGCTTCCATGTCGTAGAGGTTCATGGACAGCAATTTGAGCATACGTCCGCGTTTTTCGAGCGCCTCGGAAAATCGCGCGGGGAATTCCTCGGCGGGGAACCGTTCGCCCGCGAGAGCCGTCAGATCCGCCGTCCACGCCTCGTATTCGCGTTCGAGCAGCGCGAGGAATATCTCCTCTTTCGTGCGGAAGTAGTTATATACGGACGTGCGCGTGAAAGACGTTTCTTCGCTTATCGCGCCTATCGTTATCTTTGCGTAAGGGAGCTTTTCGTACAGCCTCGCGCAGGCGTCGATTATCTCCTTTTCCCGCGCCATGGTGAGTTCTTCAGAACCTGCGGGCATGAGTCTATTCTCCCGCGGCGCTCTTCGCCCATTCGGCGGCTCCGCCGTTTACGAGCCTGCCTTTTTTCCATTTTGCGGAAGGGCAGTGCGCTTTCATGCTCTTCTCCGCGCCGGATATACCGCTCCCGCCCGAGGTCGCGAAGGGGATGACGGTCTTACCCGTAAAGTCGTGAGCCTCGAGAAAGGTGTCGATTATCCTCGGTTCAACATACCACCACACGGGGAAGCCGACGAATATCTCGTCGTACTTCGCGATATCGACGGGCGCGCCCGCGATGGCGGGGCGGCAGGCGGGGTCGTTCATCTCGACCGTACTGCGGCTGCTCTTGTCCGTCCAGTCGAGGTCGGCGTCCGTATACGGCTGCTCGGGGACTATCTCGTAAAGGTCTCCGCCCACGGCTTCCGCGATCTCCCGTGCGGCTTTCGCGGTCACGCCGCTTGCCGAAAAATATGCCACAAGTATATTTTTGCGCATAAATGCCTCCTTACATGCACTCTTTTAGTACCTGCACGATCTCGTCGCGGGTGAGTACTTTATACCCGCCCTGCATGACGAGAGTGCTGTCCGCGATGCCTTCGATCATATCCTCGGTGACGCCGAGGTCGCTTATCTTCATAACGAGCCCCAGTTCCTTCATCCAGCCTTCCATGGCGGCAAGCCCTTCGTTTGCGACCTGTTCGTCCGTCTTGCCCGCGGGATCGACGTTCCACACTTCTTTCGCGAAGCGCACGAACTTTTTGAGCCCGTAAGGCATGATGTGGCGGTAATAGGGAAGGGACACCGCGGCGAGCGTCATGCCGTGAGTGGCGTCCGTATGCGCGCCGACGGCCTGTCCGAGCATGTGCACTTCCCAGTCAGTGGTCTTGCCGCGCGATACGAGAGTGTTGAGCGCCCACGTCGCCGTCCACATGATGTTGCTGCGCGCCTCGTAGTTCTGCATGTCCTTGTTCGCTATGCGCGAGGAGTGCAGCAGCGAACGCATCAGCCCCTCGGAGAGGTAATCGCTCACGCAGTCGTCCTCGCCCGAGAAGTACTGCTCGCAGATGTGGTTGAATATGTCGTATATGCCCGCGACCATCTGGTAATGCGGAAGGGTGAGCGTATACGTCGGGTCGAGCACCGAGAACCTCGGCATGACGCTCTCGTCCGCGAACACATGCCCGACCTTCATCTTCGTCTTATGGTTGGTGATGACGGAGCCCGCGTTCATCTCGCTGCCCGTGCCCACCATGGTCAGCACGCAGCCGACGGGCACGACCTCGCAAGTCGGCTCTTCGAAGCGCACATAATACTTTTCCCAGGGGTCTTCGTCGCAGTTCACCGAAACGGCTACCGCTTTGGCGTAATCGCATACCGAGCCGCCGCCCACCGCGAGCAGCAGATCCGCCTTCGCTTTGCGCGCGATCTCCACGCCTTCGTACAGCTTGTCCACCGTGGGGTTGGGCATGACGCCCGCGATCTCGGATACCGTCTTGCCGCATTCGGCGAGTATCTTCACGACTTCGTCGTAGATGCCGTTCTTTTTTATCGAGCCGTTGCCGTATATAAGCACGACGTTCCTGCCGTACTTCTTCAGCTCCTTGCCGATGTTCTTCACCGCGCCCTTGCCGAAATACAGTTTGGTGGGATTGCAATAAGTAAAATTCCCCAACATGAGTTTGTTACCTCCGCGAATGTTTATCGTTCTGACACTCTGTCAGTACTTATATTATATCCATTATACGCGGGTTTGTCAACCTTTTGCCCCGCGGGGAAGTATGCAAAACGAACAAGCGCTCCATGCCTTATGGACATAGAGCGCGGCTTAAAAACGGAGAGCGTTGCCTGCTCTCCGTTTTTCGCGGCATTACTTTTCGGTCGCTTCGCCGAGGAGGGTCATGGGGTCGACGTAATTGCCTTCGGCGTCCGTCATCTCGAGGTGGAGGTGGGGACCTTCGTTCTGCTCGCTCGTCATGCTGTCCGAAACGTAGCCTATCGTATCGCCGGCGGCGACTACGTCTCCGACTTCGGCGGCAACGTCTGCCGAGAGCGACTTGTATACCGCGGTATAGCCGTCCGTCTGCTCGATCGTGACGGTATAGCCGTTCTGCGTGGTGTAGCCGACGTCCGTCACTTCGCCGTCATGAACGGCAAGCACGGGCGTGTCCGCCGCGGCGGTGAAGTCGGTGCCGTTGTGCGTGGCGTACCAGTGCAGCGTGTTCGACCATACGAGCTCGCTTAAACTGCATTCCGCGCCGAGCACGCATTCGGTAAGGGGAAGCGTGTATTCGGGCTCGGTGATCGTGGGTTCGTCGGGTTCATCCGGCTCGTCGGGCTCATCGGGTTTGTCGGGTTCGTCGGGTTTGTCGGGCTCGTCTTTGTCGTTCTGGTCGTCGGGCGTTTCCACTATGCCGCCCGGCTGTTCGACGGGCTCGCTGCCGCCCGAAAGACCGACGGCGAGAGACACCGCGAGTATCGCAGCGATCGCCGCAACGATACAAACGATGAGCGCGATGTACAGTTTTTTGTTGATCGGTTTGCGTTCTTTGTTGGTGTTCATGGGTGTTCCTCCGTTTGCTTGTTCGTGGATTATTGCCGCGGAAGCGCAAATTATACATCATAAGCGAAAATCGTTTGCAAAATGTTTGCGTTTATGGTATACTGCGATTACATCATACGATCGGCGAAACAAACAAAGGTGCGACCGCGGACGTCCGAAAGGTGCTCCGCCCGCATTTTTGAGCATATAGACGATAAACGAAAAGGAGGTCAAACTATGGCTATAAGCAGCGGCGATACGCCGGAGATCAAGCGGCTCACATCCATTTGCGCGAGCCATTCCACCATAGACTCTCAGCTTTTTACCGACTATAAAGTATATCGCGGATTGCGTGCGCCCGACGGCAGGGGAGTCCTCACCGGACTGACGGAGATATCCGACGTCATGGTCAACACCGAGGAGAACGGCAAGTTCGTCCCGTGCCCCGGAGCGCTTTATTACCGAGGCTACAACGTGAAGGATATCGTTGCGGATATCATCGGCAGCGAGCGGTTCGGCTTCGAGGAGATAATATATCTTCTCCTTTTCGGCAGACTGCCCGACGAGACGGATCTTTCCAGCTTCAAAGACCTTATAGGCTCTTACCGCAAGCTCCCGCCCGCCTTTTTCCGCGACATCATCATGAAGTCGCCCAGCGTCGACCTTATGAACAGTATGGCGCGTTCGGTGCTCACGCTGTACTCTTACGACCCTTCGGCGGACGACCTGTCGCTGACCAACGTGCTCAACCAGTGCCTGTATCTCATCGCGACTTATCCCATGCTCGCGGTGTACAGCTACCAGGCTTACGCGTATTACAAGTCGGACAGCAACAGCTTCTTCATACACGATCCCGATCCCAAGCTGAGCACGGCGGAGAATATCCTGCACATGCTGAGGATAGACAGCAGGTACTCCAACCTCGAAGCCCGCGTGCTCGACCTCGCGCTCATCCTTCATGCCGAGCACGGCGGCGGCAACAACTCCACGTTCACCACCCGCCTCGTCACGAGCACGGGCACGGATACGTATTCGGCGATGGCGGCGGCGATGGGCTCGCTCAAAGGACCCAAGCACGGCGGCGCGAACATCAAGGTCTGCCGCATGTTCGACGACATCAAGTCCAACGTCCGCGATTGGAAGGACAAGGACGAGGTCAGGAGCTATCTTACGAAGATACTCGATAAAGAGGCGTTCGACCGCACCGGTCTCATCTATGGCCTCGGCCACGCGATATACCAGGTATCCGACCCCCGCGCGGAGATATTCCGCAACAGCGTGGGCAAGCTCTCCAAAGCCAAGGGCAGGGACGACGAGTTCGCTCTCTACTCCATGGTGGAGGAAGTGGGCGCGGATCTGCTCCGCGAGCGCCGCAAGACGGACAAGGGCGTATGCGCGAACGTCGACTTCTACAGCGGCTTCTGCTACCAGATGCTGGGACTGCCCACCGAGCTGTTCACTCCCATATTCGCCGTCGCGCGTATCGTGGGCTGGAGCGCGCACCGTCTGGAAGAGATCATCAATTCCAGCAAGATCATGCGCCCCGCTTACAAGTATGTGGGGACGCACCGCAAATACGTGCCTCTCGGCAAGCGCGTAGGCAACTGAGAGCAAAAGCAGGAAATAATAGCAGACGAAGTGCCCGCATTCCCTTGACAAAAGGAGTGCGGGCGCGTTACAATATCCGTGTAACAAACCGTTGAAGCGGAGAAAGAGCGGAAAGAGCGTTCACAGAGAGTCCGGGAGGCTGAGATCCGGGCAAGAGCATTCCGTATGATATGGACCGCCGAGGGCGCGAAGGAAAGGCGACAGCCGAGTATGGCGCGACGCGGGCAGCGCGTGAGTCTGCCGGGGTATATCCCGAAAAAAGCGCGCGGCGTTCTTTGCCGCGAATCAAGGTGGCACCGCGGTATGATATCGTCCTTGGCAATGTATTCGTCACGGGCGTTTTTATTTTGTTTCGACGCGATAAGGAGGGATAATGATAAAAGAGGCTATAGGCAGGCTTTCCGCCCGCAAAAACCTGACGTATGCCGAGGCATACGACGCCATGGACGAGATAATGAGCGGCAAGGCTTCCGCGGCGCAGACGAGCGCATACCTCACCGCCATGGCGATGAAGAACGAAACGCCGGAGGAACTCACGGCGTCTGCTTCGGCGATGCGGGCGCATTGCGTAAAGCTGCTGCAGGGCATGGACGTGCTGGAGATCGTGGGCACGGGCGGCAGCACCAATACCTTCAACGTCTCCACTACCGCGGCGCTCGTCGTCGCGGCGGGCGGAGTGAAGGTGGCAAAGCACGGCAACCGCATGGCTTCGGGCAAATGCGGAGCGGCGGACGTGCTCGAGGCTTTGGGAGTGAACATCATGCTGCCTGCGGCAAAGAGCGTAAAGCTGCTGGATACCGCGGGTATATGCTTCCTGTTCGCGCAGAATTACCATATAGCGATGAAGTACGTCGTGCCCGCCCGCCGCGAGCTGGGCATCCGCACGCTGTTCGACGTGCTCGGGCCGCTCGCCGATCCCGCGGGCGCGAATATGGGCGTCATGGGCGTGACGGACGAGAAACTGCTCGTGCCGCTTGCCCGCGTGCTTTCGGACATCGGCGTGAAGAGCGCGATGGTGGAGTGCGCGGAGGACGGCGCGGACGAGATATCCGCGTCCGCTCCCACGCGGATATGCGAGGCAAAGGGCGGCAAGGTGCGGTCGTTTGCGATCGCTCCCGAGCAGTTCGGCATGAAGCGCTGCAAGAGCTACGAAACGGACGGCGGCACTCCCATGCGAAACGCCGTTACCGTGCGCGACATACTCGCGGGCAGGGAGCGCGGACCCAAGCGCGACGCCGTTCTGCTCAATGCGGGCGCGATGTTCGCGGTCGCGGGGCGGGCGAAAACGATCGCGGAAGGCGTGCGCCTTGCGGCGAAGATCGTAGACGACGGCGCTGCGGCGGATAAGCTCGAAGAGTTCGTCGCGCGCTCGCGCGGAAAATGAGAAAACATGCGGCGGCGCCATGCCGACGCACGGAGGGAATACAATGAAAAAAGGAAGGTTCGGCGAGTTCGGCGGTCAGTACATCACGGAAACGCTGATGAGCGAGCTGGAGAAACTCGAGAAGAACTATAACGAAGCCATGCGCGACGAAAGCTTTCTCGCCGAGCTGGAGCGTCTGTCGAAGCAGTATACGGGCAGACCGTCGCTACTCTATTACGCCGCGCGCATGACGGAAGATCTCGGCGGCGCGAAAGTGTACTTTAAGCGCGAAGACCTCAATCATACGGGTTCGCACAAGCTCAACAACGCGCTCGGTCAGGCGCTGCTCGCAAGGCGCATGGGCAAAACGCGGCTCATAGCCGAAACGGGCGCGGGTCAGCACGGAGTGGCTACGGCTACAGTGGCTGCGCTCCTCGGCATGGAGTGCGAAATATTCATGGGCAAGGTGGATACCGAACGCCAGGCGCTCAACGTCTACCGCATGGAGCTGCTGGGCGCGAAAGTGCATGCTGTCACGAGCGGCACGCAGACGCTCAAAGACGCCGTCAACGAAACGATGTGTGAGTGGAGCCGCCGTGCGGGGGACACTCATTACGTGCTCGGCTCGGTCATGGGTCCTCATCCGTTCCCCACGATCGTGCGCGACTTTCAGAGCGTCATCGGCAAAGAGGCAAGGGCGCAGATACTTGAGCGTGAGGGCAGGCTGCCCTCCGCCGTGCTCGCCTGCGTGGGCGGCGGGAGCAACGCGATAGGTATGTTCCACGCCTTCGTTCCGGACAAGGACGTGCGCCTTATCGGGTGCGAGGCGGGCGGCAGGGGAACGGATACCCCTTACCACGCCGCGACTATGGCAAAGGGCAGGCTCGGGATATTCCACGGCATGAAGTCCTACTTCTGCCAGGACGATCACGGTCAGATCGCCCCCGTGTATTCCATATCCGCGGGGTTGGACTACCCGGGCATAGGACCCGAGCACGCTTACCTGCGCGACAGCGGCAGGGCGGAATACGTCCCCGTTACCGACGACGAGGCGGTCTCCGCGTTCGAATACCTCGCGCGCACCGAGGGCATCATCTGCGCGATAAAGAGCGCTCACGCGGTGTACCGCGCGATGAAACTCGCGCCCTCTCTCGGCAGGGACGAAAGCATCGTCGTATGCCTGTCCGGCAGGGGAGACAAAGATGTCGCCGCTATAGCGAGATATAAAGGAGAGGATATCCATGAATGATATGACGTCCGTATTCGCAAAAGGCAAAGCGGTCGTGCCGTTCATCACGGCGGGCGACCCCGACGCGGCAAGCACCGTGAAATATATCCTCGCGATGGCGGAAGGCGGCGCGGATATGATCGTCGTGAGCGTACCGTTCTCCGACCCTACCGCCGAAAGCCCCGCGGCTCAGGAAGCGAGCCTGCGCGCCCTCTCCGGCGGCATGACGCCCGACGGCGTGTTAGAGATCCTGCGCACCGTTTGCAAAAAATGCGACATCCCCGTGCTCCTTACATCGTATATGAACCCCGTGTTCTTCTACGGCTACGACGCGTTCTTCTCTGCCCTCGGCGACATAGGCGCGGCGTTCTACACGCCCGACCTGCCGTACGAGGAAAGAGGCGAGATATCGGATATCGCCGCGGTGCACGGCGTGCCCGTGCTGACCGCCGTCGCGTCCTCGTCGGGCAGTCGTATCCCCGCGATCGCGTCCGCAGCCTCCGGCTTCGTTCTCATAGCTTCGCCTTCGGACGACCCCACGGGCGATGATCTCGCCGCCGCGGCAAAAGAGGTGAGGAAGTACACTTCCGTCCCCGTAGTCGCCGACCTCGGCGCGCTCGGGCTTGACCGCGCTTCCGCCGCCGCTCCGTTCGACGGCGTCGTGACCTCTTACCCCGTCCGTCTCATCGCCTCCGGCGCAACCCCAAGCGCTCTCGGCGAATATATCTCAGAGTTAAAAAAGAAGATAAATTCGTAATATCCGATCGGTATAAAAGCAAATACATGCCCGTGCGAGACAAGCACAGGCGGGTATTTGCTTTTACCGTAATTTATTATAGTATAGTTTTTATAGGTGTCAATTCTTGTATGTTTTCTTGATCACTTTGTTGAGTATGATTATTTTCCCGTCATGGCGCGCTTGGCGCAGACAAGCGCGGCTCGCCGTTCCCGCCGCTTTTTGCCGAGCCGTTCGGCGTAAAACAAAGTCCTTGCTATTTTTTCGGGCGCATGGTATAATGTGAATGTGTCATTAAAAAACATGCGGAGGGC
>DXHS01000067.1 GCA_019113275.1 Candidatus Protoclostridium stercorigallinarum | reverse complement strand
AGCTTTACCGCATGCTGGGCGCGCGCCCGCACTCGCACGCCGCGGCGGAAGGAGGCAACGCATGAAAAGCCCTAAACACGAAAAATTTTCGGTGATACTCCGTCTGCTCCGCCTCGCACTGCGGCACAAGGGATGCTTTTTCCCCGGTATGCTGCTCGTTATAGCGGGCACGGCGCTTTCCCTGCTCGCCCCTGTGCTCACGGGCATGGCGATAGACTATGCCGTCCTCGGCGCGACGAACTTCGACATGATAGCGCGCTACTGCGTGATCATAGCGGCGTGCGTGGCGGCGAGCGGCATATCCGTATGGACGGGCAATATCCTGCTCAGCCGACTGTCCTTCCTCACGGTGCGCGACGTGCGCCGCGAGCTGTACGCCAAGCTGCTTTCTCTGCCGCTTTCCGAGATAGAGCGGCACAGCCGCGGTGATCTCATGACGCGCATGACGACGTTCGGCGAAAACCTTTCCGACGGGCTCTACCAGGGCATAATGCAGCTTTCGGCGGGGCTGGTCACTCTTCTCGTGACCATCGTGTGCATGTATGTAATGAACTGGGCGGTGGCGACCATCGTAGTGCTGCTCACTCCCGTGAGCGCGTTCGTATCCGCAGCCATAGCCAAGCGCAACCGCGTGACGTTCTCCCGCCAGAGCAAGAACATGGAGCGCATGAGCGGGCTTGCCGAAGAGCACCTGTCCGGCACGCGCATACTCCGTGCTTACGGCAGGACCGCGGACAGCGAGGCGCTGTTCGCCGACATCAACCGCGATCTGTTCGCGAGCGGGCTTAGTTCGCAGTTCGCGGGAGCGCTCGTCAATCCCGTGAGCCGCATAGTCAACAACGTCATTTACGCGATAGTCGCCGTGGTCGGCGGACTGTTCATCGTGGGCAGCGGCGACGGCGGCTGGGCGGCGGGCATGAGCGCGTCCCTCACGCTCGGCGGGCTGTCGGCGTTCCTCGCATACGCCAACCAGTTCGCAAAGCCGTTCAACGACGTGACGAGCGTGACCGCGGAGCTGCAGACCGCCGCTTCCGCCGCACGGCGCATATTCGAGCTGACCGACCGCGAGGATGAGGACAAGGGCGGTTCGTCCCCCATCGCGCACCCCGTGAGCGGTATCGCGTTCGAGGACGTATCGTTCTCCTACTCAGACAAGCCGTTCATGGAGCACATAACGTTCGCGGCGAAGCAGGGACAGAAGATCGCGCTCGTGGGCACCACGGGCAGCGGCAAGACGACGATAATAAACCTCGTGATGCGTTTTTACGACATCACGGGCGGGCGACTGATGTTCGACGGCGAAGACATAAGCAGGTTCTCGCGCGAGGACGTGCGGCGCTCCTTCGGCATGGTATTGCAGGACACATGGCTGTTCTCGGGCACGGTGCGCGAGAACATCGCTTACGGCAAGCCCGACGCGACCGACGAGGAAGTGCGCCGCGCAGCCGACGCCGCGCATCTGGATAAATTCATAAGCACGCTCGAGCACGGTTACGATACCGTGATATCCGGCGACGGCGAAGAGCTCAGCGAAGGTCAGAAACAGCTTATAGCCATTGCCCGCGTGTTCCTCACTTCGCCCGAGATGCTCATACTCGACGAGGCTACCGCCTCCGTCGACGCGATGACGGAACGCGAAGTGCAGGCGGCGTTCGCCGAGCTCATGCGCGGCAAGACGTCCTTTATCGTCGCACACCGCCTCTCCACCATACGCGACAGCGATCTCATAGTCGTGATGGACGACGGGCATATAATAGAATCGGGCACGCATGACTCGCTCGTCGCCGCGGGCGGCTTCTACACCCGCATGCTCCGCGCCGCGGAGTAGTCGGTTCTGCGGGGAGAGAGGAAGACCCTCTTTAGACAAAGAGGGTCTTCCTCTCCCCCGCGCCCCCTCACCTTTCCGAGAAACTTAAACCAAAATATATCATTAACTGAAATATATCATTGGTAAACATATCGTTGGTTACCGGTCAGGTCCCGACAGAACGCCGCGGATGAGCGCGCTTTCGATTGTTTCGCTTGCGTGTCACGCTCGCCGCAGGAGCCGAGCCCCCGCCTTTCCGGAAAACTTAAACTAAATAATCCTTCGGGTGTCATATCCTTATTTACAAAACATATCGTTTCTTTCTTGCGCGAGTAAATATCCGAACAGCCGTGCGGCTCTTATGCCGCACGGCTGTTTTATGTGTCTTAAATATTATCTCGGAAAACGGTTTATTCCCACTCTATGGTGCCGCAGGGCTTGGGAGTGAGGTCGTAAAGCACGCGGTTCACGCCCTTCACTTCCTTGGTTATGCGGTCGGTGATGTGGTTAAGGAGAGCGTAGGGCACTTCCTCTATCGTCGCGGTCATTGCGTCGGTAGTATTCACCGCGCGGATGATCACGGGGTATTCGAACGTGCGGGTGCCGTTCTTCACGCCTACCGAACGGAAATCGGGTACGACGGTGAAGTACTGCCACACCTTGCCTTCGAGACCGTTCTTCGCGAACTCCTCGCGGAGGATGGCGTCCGATTCGCGCACCGCTTCCAGACGGTCGCGGGTGATCGCGCCCAGGCAGCGCACGCCCAGCCCCGGACCGGGGAACGGCTGGCGGTATACCATGGACGCGGGCAGACCGAGCGCCGTGCCCACTACGCGCACTTCGTCTTTATACAAAAACTTGAGCGGCTCGACGAGCTCGAAATCCAGATCCTCGGGCAAGCCTCCCACGTTGTGGTGAGCCTTGACCTTGTCGCTCTCTATGATGTCGGGATATATCGTGCCCTGCGCGAGGAACTTTATGCCCGAGAGCTTTCTCGCCTCTTCCTCGAACACGCGGATGAACTCCGCGCCGATGATCTTACGCTTTTTCTCGGGATCGCTCACGCCCTCGAGCTTGCCGAGGAAACGCTCGCTCGCGTCCACGTAAACGAGGTTGGCGTCCATCTGTTTGCCGAACACCTCGACGACCTGCTCGGGCTCGCCCTTGCGTAGCAGTCCGTGATTGACGTGCACGCATACGAGCTGCTTGCCCACAGCCTTTATGAGCAGCGCCGCGACGACGGACGAATCCACGCCGCCCGAGAGCGCGAGAAGGACCTTCTTATCCCCCACCTGTTTCCTTACCGCCTCGACCTGCTCGGCGATGAATGCTTCCGCAAGAGCGGCGGTCGTTATCCTCTCCATGCTCTCCGGACGTTTTTCGACTTCCATTGTATTTCCTCCGTGTGTGTATTGGATCATTCCCACTCTATCGTTGAAGGGGGTTTGGACGTTATATCGTAAGCTATGCGGTTGATGCCTTTGACTTCGTTGACTATGCGCGAAGATATCACTTCGAGCACGTCGTAAGGGATGCGAGCCCAGTCTGCGGTCATACCGTCCACGCTGGTCACGGCGCGCAGACCGCACACGCGGTCGTATGTGCGCTCGTCGCCCATAACGCCCACCGTCTGCACGTTTGTGAGCACCGCGAAGTACTGCCATATCTCCTTATCCAGCCCTGCGCGCGCGATCTCCTCGCGGAAGATATAGTCTGCGTCCTGAAGTATCTTCACCTTTTCCGCCGTCACCTCGCCGATGATACGTATGCCGAGCCCGGGTCCCGGGAACGGCTGGCGCATGACTATGGACGCGGGCAGACCTATCTCGAACCCGCAGGCGCGCACCTCGTCTTTGAACAGATCGCGCAGCGGTTCCACTATTTCTTTGAAATCCACGACGTCGGGCAGACCGCCCACGTTGTGGTGGCTCTTTATCTTGGCGCTCGCGCCGAGACCGCTCTCGATGACGTCGGGATATATCGTGCCCTGCACGAGGTAGTCCACCGCGCCTATCTTCTTCGCTTCCTCTTCGAACACCTTGATGAACTCCGCGCCGATGATCTTGCGCTTCTTCTCGGGCTCCGTTACGCCTTTGAGCGCCGCGAGGAAACGCTTACTCGCGTCCACGGCGATGAGATCCATGCCCTGACCGTCGCGGAACACGCGCACGATCTCCTCCGTCTCGTTCTTGCGCATAAGACCGTGATCGACGTACACGCACACGAGGTTGGGGCAGGCTTTATGCACGAGCGTTGCCGCCACCGCGCTGTCCACGCCGCCCGAGAGCGCGCAGAGCACCTTTTTATCCCCTATCTTTTCGCGCAGCGCGGCTATCGTCTCCGCCGCGAAATTGCCCATCGTCCAGTCGCCCTTTGCTCCGCAGACATTGTAGAGGAAGTTGTGAAGTATCTTGCCGCCTTCCTCGGTATGCACGACTTCGGGGTGGAACTGCACGCCGTACAGTTTTTTGTCCTCGCACGCCATCGCGGCTACCGGGCAGGTAGGCGTGACGGCTATCGAATGAAAGCCCTCGGGGAGCTTTTCTATATAGCTCGTATGGCTCATCCAGCACATCGAAGTGGGGCTCACGCCCTCGAAGAGCTTGCTTTCGAGCACGCTCATCGTGCGTCTGCCATACTCGCGCGGACCTTCGGACACCACTCCGCCGAACGTGTGCGCCATGAGCTGGCAGCCGTAGCATATGCCGAGAACAGGCACGCCCGCTTCGAGCAACGCTCTTTCCACACGGGGGGCGTCCTTATCCGTTACCGTGCTCGGACCGCCCGTGAAGATGATACCTATCGGCGACTTTTCGAGGATCTTCGCCGTCGGCGTGGTAAAGGGCAGCAGTTCGCAATAAACGCCCTGCTCGCGCACCCTACGCGCTATGAGCTGGTTATACTGTCCTCCGAAATCGAGGACGATGACCGTCTGACGATCGTTCATATATCAATCTCCGCAAAAAATGTGTTTTGTCGTTTCGTAAAGCCCTATCGCGACCGCCTGAGGCAGGTTGAGCGAATCTATATCGCGGCTGTGCCGTATGATGACGGGCGTGCCTTCGTCCGCGAGTTCGGGCGGCAGGCCCGAGCCTTCGTTGCCGAACACCAGCGCGTGCGGCTCGGGAACGGTCACGGACGAGAGCGTTACGCTGCGCTCGTCCAGCATGAAAAGCAATTTGCTCTCGTTATGCTCGGCGGCATATGCAGACCAGTCGGGATATAGACATATATCCAGCGCGAACACCGCGCCCATCGAAGCTCTCACGGTCTTGGGGTCGTACACGTCCGCGCTGCCCTCGCCCACCACGGCGAGCCGCTTTATACCGAAGCCCAGCATCGTGCGCATGATCGTGCCGAGGTTGCCCGCGTCGGACGGATGCATGAGCGCGACGTGGTCGCACGCCCCGAAGCGCGCGAACCGCTTGCGGAACACTCCGAGCATATATACGTTGCCCTTTTTCGCGACGCGGGCGACGGACTTATCGTCCACGCGCACTTTGTCCCGCACGGGAGCGAGGATGCTCTCTATCTCCTCCGTCATGCGCAGATCGGAGCGCAGTATGACGCTCTCTATATCCTCCGGGCGGCGTTTGATGAGTTCCACCGTCGGGAACGCGCCGAGGCTGTAAGAGATATCGCCCGCTTTGTCGTAGCTTCTGAGCATATTAAGATTATACGCCGAAAGCGCGTATAAGTCAATAAAGAAATACGGGCGGACTTAAATTTTTCCGCCCTTGTTTCGCGCATAATGGAATATGTACTGCTGCGCAAGCCCCGCGAGCCCGCCGTAACGCGCGAGATAATGATCGTGCACCTTGGTCGGCGTATCCAGCTCCTCCGTTTCCAGCGCCTGCTTCATCCATGTATCCACGGGAAAGGAATCCCGCCGTCCCATACCGAAAAGCACTATACAGTCCGCGACTTTGGGTCCCACGCCTTTTACCGAGAGCAGCTT
>DXHS01000066.1 GCA_019113275.1 Candidatus Protoclostridium stercorigallinarum | reverse complement strand
CGAAGAGGTCGCCTACCCCGACCTCGGTTGCGAAGCCGTCCGACGCCTCACCGTTTCCCGCCTGCCCCTCCTCGTCGCCATCGACTCGCAGGGCAATAATATCCTGGTCTGAGTTTTTTTGAAGGAATTTTTGCGGAGAAATTTTCGCGGGGGAAACCCCCTTCTTTGACAAAGAAGGGGGTTTCCCCCGCACCCCTTTCCTCCAAGAAACTTAAACCGAATTAAACCGAATAAACCGAATTAAACCGAAAAACACGAAAAAGCGTCTCGGAAAAAAGGAGCTTCTTCGCCCCCTTTCCTCCGAGAAACTTAAACCGAAAAAATCGGCAAAAAACGACCGCAGATCGACAAAACTCCCGGGATTTTCAATAATTCACTCCCAGGATTTTCAATGGTTCACTCCCGGGATTTTCAATTTGTTGTTTCGGGGGCTTCAAAAGTCGTCCGCGGGGTATAAAAGAATATCAGCCCGAAGAGGCTTACCCGCAAGTCTTACCCGCACATAATGCGGAACGGACCCGGCAAAATGCCGGGTCCGTTCCCTGTTCCCGCGCGCCAATGCGCGGTCGTTGTTATGTTACCCGATGCCGTCGGTACGAAACGGCGGATCAGCCTTCGAACACCGAAAGGTCGGGGGTGAAGCTGTACAGGGTAACGTATGTTCCCGATCTGTTGCTCAGCGAGAAATACAGTCTGCCGCCCAGTTCCGTCACGCCCATGGTGCGGGTCTGAGTGATAAAGTCGTCGGCGTAGTCCGAGCCGTCGCCCGACTGCAGTCCCGTGATGACGGAAGTGGCGATGTGGTTGCCCTGCCAATCGTAGATGTGCAAAGTGGCGGTGAGCGAAGCGGATTCGTTCTGCAGCACATACACATAATCGTCGTTGCCCGCTACGCCCGCGCGGTATTTCTTGCCGTCCATGTTCTTGTCTCCGCCCGTTTCGGCGAAATCGCTGCCTTCGGCGATCACCTTTTTCACGAGCGCGAACGCCGAGTCGTAGAACGCGAGCTCGTCCGCGTCGGTATAGACCGCCCATCCGCCCGAAGCGTTGTTGGGGGTAACGCCGATGACCTTGCCGTCAAGACCGTCGAACACTATATCCGTCACCGCTTCGAAGGAAGGCTTATACTCGCCGTCGATATCGTCCGCCCAGACTCTCCAGAACCCGCCTGCGTAGTCTATCGCGTATATCCAGCCGTCCTTATAGAAGAGCTGTGAGTGATCGTGCCAGCCGCCTTCGTTCGTATCCATTTCCTGCGGGTTCGTTTCGCCGAGCTTTGCGCCCGTAACGAGGTCGAATTTTATGAGCAGCGTATTGCGCATGTTCTCACCCACTTTGGAATACGCGAAGTAGCCGTACTTGCCGTCCGTCGTTATGCCGAACGTATCTCCCCCGCCGTACACCTGACCCCACGGGAAGTTGATGAGACGATCCGCGGCAAGATCGGGCGTTATGTCCTCTCTCGCGGTCATTTCGATATACTCGCCGAAGCTCATCTCGGGAACGGTATACTCGCCGCCCACGAAGGAAGCCCTGAACAGTCCGTGTCCGGTGCCGACGCCCCAGCAGGTCACGAGGTAATACACGCTGCCGTTGAATTCCATGACCGCCTGCACGTTGCTCTTTGCGGGGTCGTCCATATATCCCATGTCGTCGGTATCCGTTTCCATGTTCACGTTCTCGGCGACGGTCTTTCCGCTCCAGTCGAGCACGCTTATATAGGGATTGGGATACGCGTTGAGCGTATACGAAAGATAGAGATATTCGTCGGTGCCCGTCATGCGGCGGAACGCCCTGCCGCCCGCGTCTCTCGCGAAGTCGGCGGAATACAGCACGTTCATCTCGCCGTCGAGTATATACAGTTTATACGATTCGGAAGTGACGGCGAACTTATCCTGCGCGGCATTGTATGCGACGTTGGTGATGTTGCCGATCTCGTCCGGGAACGCGATACCGTCGTAAGGCTGCACGACGGCGGTGTTGGTGCCCTCGAAGCCGGCGTCGACGTACATCAGACCCTTCGGCGTGCATGCGATCACCTTGCCGTCGTAGAAGAACAGCCCGTCGTAGCTCTCGTTCTTGGGACCGACGTCGATCTTCTGCGTTTTAGCCGTCACCGTGCGGGCGATCGGGTCGACGCGGATTATCTGCAAATTGCTGCTCGTACTGCCGTCCGAATTCACGGCGATATACACGTCCTTGCCGTCGTTGGTAAGACCGTAACCGTACATGTAATCGAACGTGCCGGTCTCGAAATCCACCACCGCTTCGGAGGACAGGGATATCGTGCGCCCGGCTTCGTTCATCGCCGTGATATAATCGCCTAGCGTATCGGCGGAGACGCTCTCGCTGCCGCTTTCGAGACGGATGCCCGTCATGCCGACGCGCTCCGCGTCTTCGGCGGTGGCGAACTCTATCGTCACGGTGTTCTCGCCTTTGCCGAGGAGAGCTTCGCATATCCCGGAAGCGCTTGCCCCGCCCGCGCCGATGAACGTATCCGCGGCGATGGTCTTTGCGCTGCCGTTGACCGCGACCGTCATAGTCTCGGAAGCGACGTACACGTTATCCGAACCGCCTGCCGTGAGGACGGAAAGCTCGGAACGGTTTATCAGCGAAGAATCCACCTTGAACGTATACCTGTTGCCTTCGGGCGTTCCCGCGGCGATGTCCTTGCGGACGCGCGCGTTGGCGGTACAGAACATCGGGGTGCCGTCGGCAGAGGCGGATATCTCGATGACGTGGACGCCGCCGAGGCTCGCCGTTTCATCCGCGTTGACGATGTCGTAATCCTCTTCCGCCACTCTTACGTAGTTGCCGCTATCGTAAACGCCGTAAAGCTCTATCTGCGCCTCGCCGAGCGTTTTGCCGTCTTCCACTGTCGCGTTCACCACTTCCAGAGAAAGCAGTTCGCCGTTGGTGAACGTGCCCTCCTCCATGACCGTCACCGGGATGTCCGCGGAAACGGAGCCGCCGTCGGTGGCGTAGGACACCTTTACCGTTTTATCCTCGGGTCTGAGCGGGGTATCGGGTACCGTCAGTTTGCCGTTATCCACGGGGAGCACGGAGCCGTCGTTGAGCGACACTTCGAATTCCGCGCCCGTAAGGTCGAACCTGTCCCCTTCCTCGTACCTGACGAGATAGGGCATGTGAAGGAGCTCGAGTTTATTCGGAACGAGCGCCGTTAGCGTGAGATCGAGAGAAGCCTCGAACGTCTGCAAAGGCTGCGCGTCCTCCGTTTCGCCGGATGCTCCTTCGCCGTACCACGCGTAAGTCGCCGTGACCTTGCCGCCGTTTTCGTAGAAGTCGTTGGGAACGGTGAGAGTATAATCGGCGTCTATTATGGGTTCGGTGTATTCGCGCACGCCGTCCACTATATAATTGCCCGTGAGCACGAAATCCTTTTTCTTGGGGCGCGCTCTGCCGTTGTCGTAGAACGTCGTGCCCTCCGCGAGAGCGAGAGTCATGCCCGTCATTTTGGTGCCGGCGTTATCCTTCTTCCACTGAAGGTCGGCAAGGTAGCCGTCGTACCCCTTTCTCCAATCCGCATACGACGTGAGCATGAAAGCGAGCACGAACACGGCGGCAAGCACGAACGCCGCTATGGGAACGGCTATTTTGAACATCTTTTTCGTGATTTTCATTTGATCCTCCTTCAAGCCGCGGCAGGCGCACCGCCTTCCGGCGGAACGTTCTTCTCTTTTCTGTCCTTTCCGATGAAGATGAAGAATATCCATACGCACATGGCTATCGCGTCCACCACGTCCACGCAGACGATGAACGGCTGCCACCAGTTCCACGACGCGTACGACGAAGCGTATCCCGCGCCGAATTCGTCGGGATCGAGCATGTACTGCTGCTCGACGTACTGCTGACGCAGCCAGGTATAGATGACTTCCTTCATCGCTTCGCGCATGCGGTTCTGCACGCGGGCGGGAGCGTTGTCGTAATTAGTGGAAACGCCGTTGGTGTTGAGAGATACGCCCATGCCGAGGTTGCCGCCCATGCGCATCTGCGCGTCTATGGACATGCCGTTGTTATCCGTATAGTCGGTTATCACCGAGCCGCGGAACTTCCATTCGCGGCGCAGGATACCCGTGAGCAGCGCTTCCGAGCTCGTCGTGGAAACGGAGCCTATGCGGCCGTAAGTGGTCATGACGCCCATGCAGCCGCCCTCTACTATCGCCGCGCGGAACGGTTTGAGGTATATCTCGCGCAGAGCCTGCTCGGTGCAGAAAGTGGAAACGGTGCTGCGGTTGGTCTCCTGGTCGTTTATCACGAAATGTTTGAGGTAGCAGTAACGTCCGCGGTTGGCAAGACCTCTGCTGAACTGCACGACCATGCGCGCGGACAGATAGGAGTCTTCGCTGTAATACTCGAAGTTACGGCCGCCGAAAGGCGTGCGGTGGATATTCACGCCGCTTGCCCACACGCCGGCAACGCCGAGCGTCTTCATCTCCTGGCCGTAAGTCATCGCGTGCTTGTACGCGAGTTCTTCGCTCCAGCTCTGCGCCAGCACCATCGGGCAGGGATAACCGGTACCGCGGTCGACGTCCGAACCCATGATGAATCCCTTTATCTGGGAAGGACCGTCGTACTCCTTGCGCTCCGTCATGCCTATGGAAGACACCGCCGGAACGCCGTAGGACTTGTTGAACACGAGCTTGCAGTCCGCCGTGGTGAGCTGATCGAGCAGCTTATCCCAATCGGGATCGTCCCAATCGCTGCCGAGACGGTAGCCGAGATCGGTCACCGAGCCGTTCTCGGTAAGGCGCAGACCGCTGTCCTTGCCCCATGTGACCGGATCCGTTTTGACGGGATCGCCGAAAGCGTCCGTCTTCGCGTTATCCCACTCGTTCGCCCACTCGTCGTCGAATATCGCGTGGTCTATCATTTCCTGCGTAGCCGCACGCGCGGGAGCTATCTCCGTCGTGAGCGGATCGGGGAAATTTTCGCGGCTGATGTACTCCGCGCCGCCGTCTATCGGCACGCCGTCTATCGCGTCTTCACCCGTGAACAGGTTGCCCGTTTCGGCGCCGGTAACGGGATCGGCGGCTATCTTTATCGTTTCGGCGACGTTGAACTTTATGACCGCGGGGCTTCCCGCGCCGTCCGCGCCCGTGTTCTTTACGGTGTGCGAATCCGTCATGAGTTTGAGCGAGTACTCGCCGTTCTCCAGCTCGTAGCCCGCAAAGCCGTTGTCGTTTTCGTTGTAGCAGTCGTAGGACGCGAAGTCGAACGCGTCTACGTTCACGGTCACGACCTCGTCTTCGCCCGGCTCTATCGTGCCCGTCTTCGCGAATCCCGTAAGGCTGACATGGGACTTTTCTATCCCGCCGTCGGTATACGGAACGGTGACGAACGCCTCGACGACGTCCTTGCCCGCGACGTCGCCGGTATTGGTGACGCGCACGTTGACGGCGATCTTGCTCTTCTCGGTGATCTCCGCGGGTTCGGAAAGGTTTACCTCCTCCCCGTCCACGGTAACGCTCTCGATATCCCAGCCGAACGTCGTATAGGACAGACCGTAGCCGAACGGATACTGCACCACGCCTTCGTAGCCTTTGCCGTAGCCGTTATCGACGTTCGACCACACGCCCTCGGCGTCCGCCGTCTCATACCACTTATAGCCGACGTAAATGCCTTCGGTATAGTCGATGTAACGGTTGAGACATATGCCCGGGTCGCCGTTGGTGAACGTCGTCGCCTTGCCCGCATACGCATATGTGGGATTGGTGCGCGTATCGTAGGCGTAGGTGTCCACCGTTTTCGCGGAGGGAGACACATCGCCCCATATCAGCGAAGGCAGAGCGGACGCCCCGCGGGTACCCGTCCACACCGCGTTGAGGCAGGCGTCCAGCCCGGGGATGGTCTCGAGGAAGCCGAGCTCCATCGCGTATTCGGTATTGAGCACGACTATGACGTTTTCGAAATTCGCGCCGACGTAAGTCAGCAGGGCTTCTTCCTCCTCGGATATCTGCAGATAAGTGCGGGCGGTATCGTTGGTGGCGCCCGGACCGTTCTTCTGCTGCGATTTGGGAGCGTCCCAGCCCTCGCCGCCGTTACGCGATATCACGACGAAAGCCGTATCCGAAAACTTCTTCGCGTTCGCGAGGAGCGCGTCGCTGTAATACGCCTTGTCGTTTATGTCAGGCTCGACGAGGTACATGTAGTCGCCGAGCACATGGTCGCGGAGCGCTTCCGAAAGGTGGTTGGGCTCGAAATACCTTTCGTACATCTCCTGAAGTTCGGTGTTCGTTTCTATGCCGTAACGCGTGAGCGCTTTGATGAAATCGACGTTCTCGTCGAATATGAAACGCTCGGGAACGACGCCGCCCGAAGAGTTCGTGCCTTCCGCGCCGTACACCCAGTCTACCGAACGCCAGCCGAACACGTTGACTTTCGTGTTCGCTTTGTCGAGAGGAAGACAATCGTTCTCGTTACGCAACAGCACCGTGCCTTCCTGTACCATTTCTTTGGCGAGTTCCTGACCTATGTTCTGCGTGTTGGCAAGTTCCTCCTCGTTTATGATGGGCGGGCAGAGCGCGCTGGACACCGCCTGCGCGTTGGAAAAAAGCACCACGTTGCCCACGATGAGACCTGCGGTCAGTATCGCTATTACAGCCAATTGGATGACTTTGATGACTATAGATTTCATTTTTCTCCTTGATTTTACGTCGTTGCCGGAGATCGTGCGATCTCGTTGTCCGTTATCTTTCCCCGCTTTCCTCTACATTTTACCCCTCCTTCGGAGCGCTTACGCGTTCCCGTTCGTTGCGGGGTAAACATAACAAAAAGAAGAAAGCATTTCAATACTTTCTTCGTGAATCGGGGTCCGTACTTCGTGAACGAAGGCGCGGCGGTCATTCCGCCACGCTCTGGAACACGAGGGACAGCTCGAATATCCCGTTTTTTGCGGACAGGTGCATCTCTCCGTCGTACTTTTCGGTTATGCGCTTTACGCTCTTGAGCCCGTAACCGTGGCTGTCCGCGTCCGCCTTGGTCGTGACGGGCAGTCCGCGGTCGAACCTGAGCTCGCCGCCGAAGCCGTTATACACCGTGACGTACACGAGCTCGCCGGAATTTTTAAGGAGCATGCCTATCGTGCGCTCCCCTTCGGGAAGCGCGAGCACGGCTTCTATCGCGTTATCGAGGATGTTGCCGAACAGGACGTAAATATCCGTCTCGCTCATGAACCCGAGGCGGGACGCGTCCGCTATACATGAGAAATCTATGCCGTTGCCGCGGCACACCGCGCTCTTTTCGCCGAGCACGACGTTGAGCGCGTAGCTCGCGGTGCTGTATGTGTTTTCGTAAGAGCCGACGAGCTTGCTTATCTGCGCTATCTCGTCGTCGGCGGCGCGGCGTTCTTTAAGCGTACCGAGCAGATGTTTGATGTCGTGATACTTCATGTTCATCTGCTCGTGGTTCTCTTTGGCTTCGCGGTACTGCATCTCGCCGCGCTTATACAGCTTTTCCAGCATGACGAGCTCCGTCTCCGCCTTCTTGCGGCGCGGGATCTCGAAGAGCACGATCATCGCCGCGATGCAGCTCGCGATATTGAATACATGTATGAGTATCTGCCCCACGGCGTTCATGTCTTCCGTAAGCGTATATATGCCGAGCGCGCTGAAAAACACGTTGAGCAGCAGCTTGAACGCGACGAGCGGCGCCATCGTAGACGCTTTGAGCCGTATGGAAACGTTACCGCGCATACGCCTTTTAGCGACGATATGAAAAAACGCGTACACGGCGGCGAACACATGCATGTCCGCGATATACAGGAACACCGACAGCCAGTCGTCCCCGAAAAACGGATTGGCGCTCGAATACACTCCGCTCGCCATCGCTCCGCCCGCGTTGAACGCGAGCAGGAGCAGCTCGCATATCTCATGCGCGATGTGCTGGACGGTATAGCCCGCTATACAGCAGAACACCACGGTGAGCACGCGTTCGTCGAACACGAAACACCACGCGGCGACGGAAAACGCGAACATCGCGAGGAACAGCACCGAACAGTATATCGCGTCGTACGAAACGACGGGCATTGCGAAAGAGAACGCGAAGCATGCCGCAACGCATGCCGCGGCGCGCCATCCGAAGCCGCGGCGCGGCTTCAGGTATACGAGAAAGAGCAGGCTGGCGGCGAGAAGCTCGAACATGAACACGGGGCGATAGAAAAAGAGGTAGGATATCTCGTACATACGTCACCTGCCCCCATGCCGTCCGGCCAGCCGACAAGAGCCGCCATGAGTTCCTTGCGCCGCGCCCCGCTTATCTGCACTTCGGCGCCGTCGACGTCGACATACGTCGAACGCACTGCTCTCACGAAAGAAAGGTTCACGAGAGAATATCTGCTCAGGCGGAAAAAGCCCGCGCCTTCGAGCTTGCTCTCCACGTCGGACAGCGTACCCGTCGCGGTCATATCGCCTTTTACGGTATGATACACGAGGTCGTGATCGTACACCTCGATGTATTTTATCTCCGACGACGGCACGCACGCGAGCTTTTCCCGCGTTTTTATCCTTACGATCACGCCCGAAGATCTTCCGAGACGGTCGAGAGCGCGCTCGAACTTCATCGAAAAGCTGTGGTAATTCACGGGCTTCACGATGAAATCGAAGGCGTTCACTTCGTACCCTTCCACGGCGTACTGCGCCAGATTGGTCACGAAAATGAGCACCACCTCTCCGTCCATGGCGCGCAGCTTGCGCGAAGCGTCCATGCCGCTGAGCATGGGCATCTCTATATCCATGAACACGATATCGAAATCGGACGAATATTTATCGAGAAAATCCACGGCGTTCGAAAAAACGCGCACGGACGTGCGCACGCCGCGATCTTCGGAAAATCTCTCTATGTACGCCCGCAGCGTATCCGCGTCTTTGCCGACGTCTTCCACCACCGCTATCTTAGGCATTCGTCATACCTCCCCCGCCGCCCGGGCATGCCGCGGCAAATCCGCCTGCCGCCGTTCGGGCGTTTTCACAATTATATATCAAAATATACGTTTTGTCAATATCCCCGACGGCAAAAATGAGCGGTATCCCCGATCCGGCGCAAACGACAAAAAAAGAAGCGGAGATGTCTCCGCTTCTTGTCGATATGAGTATTTTATCGGATACGTCACACCGTCTTGTCGATATCGGTGTTCTTGGACCAGCTGTACATGGCGCGGATGTCCTCGCCCACCTTTTCGAGCTGATGGTTGGCTTCCTTCTCGCGCTTTGCGTAGAAGTAAGCTCTGCCGTTGTTGTTCTCGGCGATCCAGTCGGAAGCGAACTTGCCTTCCTGGATCTCGGTGAGGACCTTCTTCATCTCCGCCTTGACTTCGGGGGTGATGAGCCTCTCGCCTATCTTGTAGTCGCCATACTCGGCGGTATCGGATATCGAGTAGCGCATCGTGTGGAAGCCGCCCTTGTAGATGAGGTCGACGATGAGCTTCATCTCGTGGATGCACTCGAAGTACGCGTTACGGGGATCGTAGCCCGCTTCGACGAGCGTTTCGAATCCCGCCTTCATGAGAGCGGTCACGCCGCCGCAGAGCACGCACTGCTCGCCGAACAGGTCGGTCTCCGTCTCGCACTTGAACGTGGTCTCGAGCACGCCCGCACGCGCGCCGCCGATGCCTGCCGCGTAAGCGAGCGCGATATCCAGAGCCTTGCCCGTGTAGTCCTGATGGATGGCGACGAGGCAGGGCACGCCCTTACCGTCGCAATACTCGCTGCGCACCGTGTGGCCGGGACCTTTGGGCGCGATCATGAACACGTCGACGTTTGCGGGGGGAACGATCTGCTTGAAGTGGATATTGAAGCCGTGAGCGAACGCGAGCGCCTTGCCCTCGGTGAGGTTGGGCTCGATGTCCTGCTTGTACATCTTCGCCTGCTTCTCGTCGTTGATGAGGATCATGATGACGTCCGCCGCTTTTGCCGCGTCCGCCGCGGTCATGACTTTAAGTCCGGCTTCTTCCGCCTTTTTCCAGCTCTTGCTGCCGTTATACAGTCCCACGATGACGTTCACGCCGCTGTCTTTGAGGTTGAGGGCGTGAGCGTGACCCTGCGAACCGTAGCCGATGACGGCGACCGTCTTTTTCTTCAGCACGGAAAGATCGCAGTCTTCCTGATGAAACAGTCTGGGTTCCATTGTATAGTATCTCCTTCTTATTTAGAAAATTCGCGTTTTATCGCCTTTCGGAGATAATTATACGCCCACTTTCACGCCTTTGTCAACTTAATAGGCTCAACTTGTGCGTATTTTTCTCTTCGTCCTCTCCGTTCTCCCCGTCTCCCGCGGGCGGAGGATCGTCATCTTCGTCGGAGACGGACGGGACGTCGCCTTCCGTATCGCCGCTGCCGCCGGTGCCGCCGCTGCCGCCGTCCGTCACTATGCCGAGCACGACGAGCACGCCCGCGAAGGCGCTTATCAGCTCGTTGACTACGGGAAGGTCTATCTTCAGCCCCAGCGCCTGAAGAAGGAGCAGCACGAAAGACGCTATCGCGAGCACCGCGCGTTTGGTTATCTTCATATCCCCTCCTTATTCGTCAAGGCTGTAAGTGCGGTAAAGCATATAGTACCAATAATCGCTCACCGAATCGCGTATGAAAGGGTCGTTGCGCACGACACTCTCCGCCTCTTCCGGATCCAGCCCCGAGAGGTACTTGTTCACCGCCTCGTAGCGCTCCTCGTTGTATATGTCGAGCAGCGACGACGGCACTTCCCCTTTCTTCACGGTCTCGTAGTCACCGTCCGTGACCTCGCGCATGATGTCGTATTCCTTTTCTTTGAGCCGGTTTTCGTACTTTATCGCCTCCGCTTCACGCTCCTCGCGCTCGCTCGTCAGTTCGGCTATGCGCTCGGTGAGGCGGGCGGCGTAAGCGATGTCGAAGGCGTTCAGCGCTTTCTGCATATCCGCTTCGAGGGCGCGCAGTTCGGAGTCCGCTTCCGCATCCGCCGCCGCACGCGCGCTGCGGGCGGAAGAGAGAGCGTCCGCTCTGCCCTTTTCTATCGCCGCCGCGCCTTCCGCCGCCACCGACGAACGCGCGAGACCGCGGCGCGCCATCTCGCTGCCGTAAGACCCGAGCGCGGACTCGTAGTCGTCCGCTATCGCGCGCTCTTCGCTTTTCAGCGTGCGCCCCGCGTCCGCCTTCTTCGCGTAAGCCGACCTGCGGCGGGCTTCCGCGTCGCTCTCGATATCCGCGCGCCCTTCGGCGCGGTAGCCCGCAAGCTCCGCTTCGGCGCGCTCGGCGATCTCCTCGTCCGTCGGGGCGTCGTACTCTATGCGCTCGAAATCGACTATCGAGGGCGGAGCGCCGTCCTCTTTGGCGACGTATCTGTCGTCTATCTCCGCCAGCTTGTCCGAAAGCTCCTGCCTCGTCATCACGTCCTCCGCCTTCCGAGTGTTGCGGTCGGCTGCCGAATAGGACGACGCGCTCTTCTTTTTATTCCTGTTCCTCTCGTAAGTATACATTATACGTTCTCCTTTCCGATATGATAGATGCGTATTTCCGCATCCGCTATTTCGCGCCTTAAAAGGCGCATCTCACTCGCTTTCATAAACGGGCGCACCTCCTTTCACGGTCACGCTGCCGCCGGGAACGCGCGCATAGCCGTCGCAGCCGCCGCGCACCGCTCGGCTGCCTTCCGCCGAACGCGCGTACACCGTTCCCGACGAGAGCGCGTAAACGTATTCTCCGCCCTCGGCGCTCGCGCTCATGAGCGTTCCGCCGCCGAGATCTTTCGCTCCCCAAACGCGCATACCCTCTCCTTTTTCTCCCGCCGCTCCGCCAGCGCTTTTATCTCGTCCAGACGCACGTTCACGCGCTCGAGATCGCAAAGCCCCGCCGTGAGCTCGCTTATGACTTTGCGGTAATACCTCTCGCGCTTGGCGTGCGACCTTACCGCATAGACGAGCAGCACGGCGAACACCGCCGAATAGCAACCGCTCTCTATACATGCCGCGATTATCTCCATTTATCCTCCTTTCGCGGTCAGCACGACCGCGGACGCGGCGCGCGTCTCCTTCACGCCCGCCGCGGTATAAGTCTTTCCCGCCTCGATATCCGCCGAGAGCAGCAGCGTGCGCTTCCCGAGCGCCGCACGCCGCGTTATGCGCTCGCCGTCCAGCGAATACAGCGCGTCGGCAAACGCTATCGTCCCCGAGTCAGCGCCGCCGACTTCCGCCGAACCGCTGCCCGAAACGTCGACGACGCGCACTCCGTTTTCGCCGCGGACGGCAAACAGCGTACCGTCGCAGCCTATGAGCTCCTCAGACGGCGTGCGCACGTACCGCGGCGTTATGACCGCGACGCGCCGCGTGCCGTTGTCCGACACGAGCGCGACGAAGCCGCCGTCGAAGCGCGAAAGCGCTTCCGCAGCCTCGTACCCGTGCGGCGAACTTCCGACGAGTTCTCCGTCGGGACCGAACGTGCGTACTTCCGTCGCCGACAGCTCGAGCACGCTGCCCGCGAGCGCGGAAAGCGCGAAGGCGTCCGACTCCCTTTCGTAAACGCAGGCTCCGCTCACGCCGTAACCGCGCACGTACCCGCCGCCGAGAACGTGCATGACCGCGCCGTTTCCTTCGCCCGTGAGCGCGACGCATCCCCCTTCCGCCGCGCAGAAGTCCGTCGTGCCGCGGCACATTCGGGCGACGCCGTCCGAGACATACGCGAGAGTGCCGTCCGCCGCCGCATAGACCGAAGTCACGTTTGCCGCCGCGCGTTCGGTGAGCGTCGCGAGCCCCCTGACCGCGCTCACTCTCCCGTAGCCGAAGGCTACGAGCACGCCGTTATGCGACTCCAGCTTTTCCGCGGGCGGGAGCGGCGGGAAAGTGCGCACGTCCGCAAGACGGACGGGCAGTTCGCGCGCCTGCGCGCCTTGCAAAGCAGCGCCGCATATCTCCGAAGTCGTTATGCAGCCGGGCACCGTGCATACGATCGTTTCCGAAGCGGATATGCGCTCCTGCGCCGCTTCTGCTGCGGCGCCGTCGCCGCCGGTCGTGATCACGAACAGCTTCGTCCCCTCGGGTGCGGACGCGGATATCCTCACGCCGTCGCCGCTCTTTTCGACGGTCGCGGCAAGAGTAACGCGCGTGCCGTCGCCGAGGATGCAATCCAGCCCGGGCGAGCCGCCCGAAAGTCCCGCGAGCATGTCCGAAAGAGCCGCTCCGCCGTCCGCGCAGCCCTCCGTCACGGATATCATCGCAACGCTCGCCTCCGCCCCGAGCAGTCCGCCGTCCGCGGGCGGGACTTCGGCGGACAGCAGCTCTTTGCCGCCGAGCGAAAGCGTCACGCTCTCCGCTTCCCCCTTGCATTCGGATGGCGGCAGATAGGCGCGGAACTCCGCGGTGCGGCGGGGCAGGTCGGCGGCGAGCGCGATCTCCGCGCCCGCCTCGGCGGAGCCGTTCGTCATCGTTATCCCGAGCACTGCGTCATCCGTCATTTTCCCCTCCTTCGGTAAACGTAAATCGGCGGTACGTCTCCGCGTCGCCCGCGAGCGATACCCGCCTGAGAAGTATGCGCCCCGAGTCGCTCACCGCGAGTTTGGGGCTCGCCGCGCTTTTTACGAAGGCGAGCGCGTCCACCATGGGCGAGCCGTGGCAGGACGCGGAGCGCAGCGGCGTGAGGTCGGGCGCGAGCTTGTACACGGTCACTTTGGAGCCGTCGTACGCCGCCGCGAGGTAGCCTTCCCCGCAGCGGCAGATCGCCGCGAGCTTTCCCCGCCCGAGGTATACCGAGCCGCGTTCCGAACCCGGATGAACGGCGTATGCCCTGCCGCCCGAGCAGTACGCCGCCGCGGGGCCGTAAGCGCACACGTCCGCATCGTCGCACGCGCCGATACGGGCGTAAACGGAAAACGCGCCGTCGCCGAGCTTGTATACCGTCGCGTACCCGCCGCTCGCTACGAGAGCGTATACGTCCGTCCCGTCGCCGTCCGCACGCAGCACGGCGGGAGAGTAAGCGCTCTCCGCTTCCTCGCCGAAATACGACAGCGCGACGCGCGAGAACTCCGCGCCTCCTTCCGCTTTCACGCTCACTTCGCCGTCCTCCGCCGCCGCGAATATCGCCGAGGACGTCCCGGGGACGGTAAACTCCGCGACTTCCGCGCCGCCGAGGTACGCTTTCGCCCCGCCCGTTCCCGTCACCGTCGCCGTCAGGCAGACGAGAGTGCCCGCACGCACGCGGACGAGCGCGCTACCGCCGCCGAGCGAAGAGAACGCGACGCCGTGCGCCGACGGATAGCCGCGTGCTTCCAGCGCTTCCGCCTTGCCGTATGCTTCTCTCGCGATGTCCATGTCATCTCCTCCTTACCAGAACGCTCAGCCGCGAGATGTTCGCGCCCGGCGAAACGCTCGTCAGCTTTATGCGCGCCACCCTGCCGCTCAGCCCGGGGCGCACCCGCCTCACGCCGCCGCCTTTGACGGAAAACGTGCGCGTCCTGCCGTCCGCCGTCACGGACAGTTCGGCGTCGCCCTCCGTGCGCAAAGTCACTTCGGACAGCGTTTTTACCTCGGGCGTGCCGTAATCGAGAGCGCCGCTCTCCCACACCTTGACGAGCGGCTCGCCGAGCACCGCTCCGCACTTTGCCACACGACCCGTTCTGCCGTCCGCGAGCACCGCGTACACGTCGCCGCCCAGCTTGCACAGCCGCTTTATCGCGATACGCGAGAGCGAGAAAGTGTTTTCGGCTATGTCGTAGACGACGAGCGTATCGTTGCCCTCTCCCTCGCTCCCCGTTTTCGCCGCGAGGTAATATTTGCCGTCCGCATATACGCCGCTCGCTTCGGGCGAAGGCGAAAGGCGCACCGCGCGCAGCCGCCTCGAAGCGGAATAGCCGTCGAAAGCGTACAACCCGTCAGCGCCCGCGAGCATGATGAAGTCGCCGCATACCGCCGCGCCGCCCGCCTGCAGCGCGCCGCCCGCGACGTACAGGTTTGCCGCGGTGAGCGCGGAAGCGTCGTAAGTGCCCGATATGCGCGACACGCCGTACTCGCGCACGAGGTACACATAGCCGAGGAAATCGAGCGCGCGCAGCAGTTTGCCGCGCTCGTCGAGCAGCTGCACGAAGCCCCCTCTCCCCGAACCGACCGTCCATTCGGTGGGGTCGAGGTCGTCCGAGAAATACACGGCGTTGCTCTCTCCCGCCACGCAGGCGAACATGCGCTCGCCGCTCATCGCCATGCTCGTTATCATGGGGCTGTCCACTTTGCGCGCGGGCGACACGCCGTCCCAGACGTACATGCCGTCCGTGCCCGAAGTCATGATCAGACAGTCGTCGCCGTACAGGCGGTAACCGACGGCGGAGGGCGGCGAGGTGAATGTCACACCGGGCAGTTCCTGCCACGCCCCGCCGTCGCGGTAGTACACCTTACCGTCCGCGGCGCAGTACATATCCGTTTCGATATATGCCGAAGCCGTATAGTCGTACCGCACGAACCGCCACAGCGCCGTGCAGGTCACGCCCGTCCACTCGTCCTCCGCCGCCACGCCCCAGCCGTCGGTGAGCGCGCCGCTCACGACGTCGAAGTTCTCCGCCCGCGCCGCTCCGCCGTCCGCGAGCACCGCTTCGTCCAGACGCATGTCCACGTTGGCGGCGAAGCTCGTAACCGTGCGGCGCTGCCCGCCGCCCGGAAAAACGATCTCTCTCACATCATCCTCCTCGCTCTTATGCGCAGCGCGGGGCGCGCCGCGAGAGACAGCGAACTCCTGAATCTCGAGTCCCACATCTCGGCGACGTCCAGCCCTTCGGTGATCGCGTATTCCGCCGCCACGCCGTAAGCGATCATGCGCGGGGTGATCCCAGTGAATGCCGCCGTTTCGCCGCCGAGCGACGGGGATCCGGGCGGCGTCGACTCGCTGCGGCGGTATTCTTCGGCGATCTCGCGCACCACGAGGTCGTAAAGCCTCAGCCAGCGCGCGGCGGTCTCTTCGGAGCAGTCCGCCAAAAGCAGCTCTTCCGCCTCTTCCGTCAATCCCAGCATGTGCGCCGCGGCGGCGCAAACGTCTTTTATCATATATCCTCCTTCATGTCCGCCCGCATGACTTCGCGCAGCGCGCGGTCGCGCCGCCACCCGCCCTTCGCTTTACCGAAATAGGGATTGCGGGTACGCCGCGCATACTCCACCGTGCGCGCGTCCAGCCGCCCGAACGGAACGACGAAGCAGAGGGTGTTCCCCCTCTGCCCGTCGCTGTGCACTTCGTAGCGCCGCTTCTCGGTATCGTACACGACGTAGTACGTCGGATCCACCTCTTTGAGCCGCGAAGCTATGAAGAACACGTCGTCCGTTATACGCACGCGCATAACTTTTTAAGCGCTTATGCCCGACAGTCTGCCCTGACCGTTGGGGCGGTCGCACACCAGCTCGCAGTACTTGACGAGAGTGGCGGTATACGTCGGGTATCCCTGGTTCTGGCGCAGCACGTTGCCGTTTTCCGTTTCCAGGAAGCGCCAGTCGCAGAGACGGTGGAGATGAAACACGCTCGTGTCGAGCAGGTACATCGTGCCTTCGGGGACGAACCTGTCGTACACGAGGGGTATGCCGTTGAAGGACATCGTGCGGAAACCGCCGGTTATGTCCATCATGTCGATGTTTCTCTTGTACTGCGACATATAGTCCATGTACGCGTACTTCGCGGTGCCGTCCACGGCGATGAAGTCTATCGTCGAGCCCGCCTGCGTTTCCAGCTTGTCTATCGCTTCCTGTATGGTTATCTCGTCTATCGCGCCCACCGAACTTTTGACGTAGGGCTTGAGCAGCGGCGATGCCGAACGATCCACGCCGTAGAGCGGTCTGGTCGTATCGAATATCGCGCCGAGACCGGTTATCTCCTTATCCTTGCTGCCCTGAACGTACAGCGCGTCGCCCGTCGCGAGCCCCGAAGGGACGGAGGACAGCGTGATCGTAGACGCCGCGTAGTCCACGCCCGTCACCGTTATGCCCGTGCCGCGCGCCGTAGCGGCGTTATATGCGTCGACGACCAGCCCGGGCACGAAGTTGCGCGCGTCCGTGACTTCCACTTCCGTCGATCCGCTCGTCACTTCCACCACCTCGGCGAGCTTGCCCGTGCCGTCGCCGTAAAGCATCCTGCCGAGGTTGAAGCGGCTGGCTTTGAGCAGCCCGTCCAGCTCGGCGTTGAGCAGGTCGGTGAACGCGCCCTTGTCGTTAGCCGAAGCGCGTATCGCTTTATCGGATATCTCTATCTGACCGTAGAGGTTTTTGAGCGCGGAAACGAACTGAAGATAGTTCGTGCCGTGCGCTTTGGGCAGAGCGCCGTCCTCGTCGCCCGCGCCTATGCCGCCGTTTATCCCGAGAGATACGGCTTTTCTCACTTCCTTTCCCCAGACGTCCGCGGACGTCTGTTCTATCCTCGTGAGCAGAGGATTGGCTTTGGTGTTGAGCAGCTCGGTCACTGCTCCGAGGTATACGCTTTTGAGAGCGTTCTCCGCCGAAGTTATCGTTACCATTTGTCTTCTCCTTTCATCGGTCGCCCGACATTATGAATTTTTTAGCCTCTTCCAGGCTCGTCGCCCTGAACGGCAGGGCGCGCGTGGGATAGCCGCGTCCGCAGATGTCCGGCACTTTATCGTCGTCCGGTCCCGCCTCTTCGCGCCGCGCCGCGTCGCTCCCGCGCAGCCTGCCGTTCTCCTCTTCGAGCTCGCTTATCCGCCGAGCGAGCATCTTTCTGCTGTACCTTCTTTTACGCATTTCCCGCCTCCGCCTTTTCGGACAGCGCTTTCATCGTGCGGTGGGCGCGCACGTGTGCGAGCATCTTTTCCTCCGTCTCCGGGCGCTTTTTCACCGCCTCGGCGTAGTCCGACCCGAGCATGGCGCGGATATGCGAGCGGATATGCACGTCGTGGTCGTCTATCTCGGAAGGCTCTTTCACCTCGCCCGAGAGCGCCGCAAGGTTCTCCTCGTCCGCCTTCTGCTCGTGCAGGCTGCGCAGCTCTTCCGCCGTCTCCCAGCTGCCGTAGCCGAAAGCGTCGAGCAGTTTGTGCCGCGTGGTCGGCGACAGTCTGCCGTCCTCGTCGCCGAGCAGCCCGAGCGAGAGCAGCTCGAGCAGCCGCGACTGTCTGCCTGTGCGCGAGACCGCGGATTCGGCGACGGTGTCGCATACCACGTCGCAGCTGCCGATGTCCGAACGCGTCCATGCGACGAGCTCCACCCTGCCGTCGTCGCCCACGCAGCGGGTGAGCCGCTCGCCCTCGGCGAACTGTTTGTACAGCCGCAGCACCATGCGGGAGACCTCGCGCACCGCCGAGCGGATGAGATCGCTCGTCACCGCGAGACGGCTGTCGTCCTGGTCGATGAGCAGCTGTATCGCAGTGCCGCTGTTCGCACGCGCGGGCACGGACGAGGAGCGCATGAGGTCGCTGACGCCCGTGATGACGTTGAACTCCTCTTCCAGCCTTAGCTCCTCCGCTCCGAGCGCGGAAGGCACGCTGCCCTGGTCGAGCATATGCGGAGGAGAGCTGCCGCGGCGGTAGACCACCACGCTGCCCGGACGCAGTCCGTCCGCTTCCAGCGCGTCGGTATCCACCGAGCCGTCCTCCACCGCGAGCACGCCCGCGCACAGCCTGTTCATGAACTCGTGCTTGCGGTTCTTGACCGCGTTGTAAGCGCGCTGCAACGGGATCGCGCGCTCCACCATGCTCTGCCCGAAGAACATGCCCGCCGCCGGGAGCGCGTCCTGCTTGACGAAGGGGAACGTCCTCTCGCCCGACCTGCCGTTCTCATACGGCAGCGCGCCCGACCACAGCAGCTTGTCGCCGCAGGTGATGAGCAGCTCCCCTTCCGGCTTTTCCGCGCTCGGCCGTTCGTACCGCTCGATGAGCACCGCGTACCCCTCGGGGCGGATGCGGCGGATATCCGCGAGCGCGCGGGAGGAGCTGCGCTCGGGCATCGCCAACTCCACCTCTTCGGCGGCGGGCGTCACGCCGTACATGTCGCGTATCTCGCCCACGGGAAGGGCGCGCGCGTGGATGAGCGAGCGCACGTCGTCTAGAGTTTCGGCGCATAGATTGTCGGGGAAAAGCTCGTAGGGCGACACCGCGGCTATCGACACGTCTTTGCTCTTTTTGTCCCAATACACCTTGTAGAACGCCGTGCCCGTGAGTTCGCTCCACAGCGTGGCGCGGGATATGACGTTCTCCGTATCCAGCCGCGCGCTCACCGCCGAAAGTATCTTGGTGGACACCTCCGCCGTTTTCAGATCCTCGTCCGCCCCCGAAGCGGGACGCACGCTCATCACGGGGCGCACCGCCGCGAGCTTGGCGAGACGCGTTTCCAGCACGGGCGCGACGTGATTGTACGCCTGCCGCTCCTGCCATTCGCTGTCGGGCAATGTATCCTCCACACCGAACACCGGGGTGATCTCCGCGAACTGCCGCCCCGCGACGAAGCAGGCGTTGAGCGTCCACTGCGCTTCCGTCGCCCGCCTCGCCTCGCTGCGGCGTTCGTAATCCGCTCGCACGGCAAGAGCGGTACGGCGCGCGGCTTCGCTCTCAAAGTCACGGCTACGCTTCATCGCCCGCCCCCGTCAGTCTGTCCGCGAGCGCCCATATCTCCGTCAGACACCCGGTGCAGAGGTTGAGCGAGCTGCGCGCCCCCGTGCGGGCGAAACGCAGCGTGTAATCCGCGCGGTTGCCGCACGCGCCCAGCTCGCACCTCATCCTGTACTTGCACTTTTTAAGTTCCATCTTTACCTCCGTTCTTTTCGTAGTAAGCGGCAAGCTCCGCCAGCACGCGCTCGCGCTCCGCTTTAAGCATGCCCTCGTCGGGCTCCTCGCGCACGCCCGTCAGTTCGAGGAGCAGCTTTATCGCCGTCATGTCGGGCGGCACTTCCTTGACGGATACCTTACGCCTCACCTCGTTGCCTTCGGCGTCGTATTCGGTCACCGTTTCGTCCGCCGCGTAACCGAGCGCGCGCTTTCTGAGCGCCGCGAGCAGCTCGTTATCTTCCATACCTTCTCCTCATCGTGCGCGCAGCCAGCCTGTCCTTGTCGCGCCGCACCTCGCTTTTTGCCGCGGGCAGCGAAGCGGGCTTGGGAAAGGTCATGAGGTAGTAACGCAGCTCGTCCAGGCAGTGGTCGTCGCGCTTGACGGGGCGGTCGCCGTCTCCCCACGAGTACGTTTTCAGCTCGCGCACGAGGTTCACGCAATTGCGGAATATGTACAGCCTCGGCTTGCCGTTCGTGCCTTTGAGGTACGACTTGACGGTGTTTATGCCCGCGTAAATATCCTTGTCCACACCGGGATCGGCGAGTATGCCGCGTTCGGCAAGGAGCGTCGTCACGCTACTCGTGCCCGACAGCGTGCGCTGGTTCGCCGCCGAGTCGATGAGCGCGCGGTACCGCCCCCTGCCGTCGTGCTTCCACCCCAGCTCCGCGCACTTGTCCCTTATGATCTCCGCATGCCTGTCGATATCCATGCCCGCGGCGTAATGCTCGGCGACGACATACACGCAGCCGTCGCCGTCCACCGCGTACCAATGGCAGGCGAGCGGGTTATGCAGCCCGGGGTCTATGGACATCATATCCTGCCATGCGGGAGGCACGGGAAACGGATCGACGAGGTGGACGCTCTCCTCGAACTCGGGATATACCAGCCCGCTGCGTTTTACGAACCTGCCGTACCGCCTGCTCTCGAGCACGTCGTCGGGCAGCGAAGCCGTCAGGCTCTCTATCTCGGCGGGGTCGAGATAGGGATTGTCCGCCCATTCCATGAACTCGCACCACACATCGGGATCGGAAGACATGTATATGCGGGAGTACACGAAGGTGCGGCCTTTGAGCGGCGTCATCGTGCCGAACATGTCTCCCCGCCTGTCCGCGAGGCGCATGCGGCACTCGTCGTAGACGTCCTCGGGCGGTTCCTCGTCGAACCACACATAGTCGAGCGCCGTGCCCTGGAACTTTTCCCTGCCGCTCTCGCAGGACTTGAACCCTATGCGCGAGAGCGTGCCGAACACGTTCTTTACCGTGATATAATCGATGATCCCGCCTTCCGGCGCGCCCGACCTACCGCTTATCATGACGACGTCCGCTATCCATTCCTTTTTAAGGTACGACAGCACTTTGCGCTGAGCCACGTCGCGCTGCACTTCGCGCGTCAGGCTGACCACCCAGCCTTCGGTGCGCTTGTTCTCGCGGTAAGGGTGGATGCCGCGCGCCCGCCATACGACTTCCGCCGCGCCGCACTCCGTTTTGCCGCTGCGGTTGCCGCCGAACACCCAGCGGTTGCGTTTGAGACACCTGTGGAACGCCAGCTGCTTCTCGTGTACGAGCGGAGGTTCGTTGTAATGCGCGAGACGGTCGTTCGCTTTCGCCTCGTCCAGCCGCCGCTCTATCTCCATCAGCCGCGTCAGCAGCCGCTTTTCGCCTATATCCATGGTTTTTCTCTCCTTTCCGTCAATACCCGCGCGTCCGTTTATGTTATGCTCGTGCCATGAGATTCGCGCTTATCCTTATCGCACTCGCCATAGCCTCGCCCGCGGGCGGCTGGTGCCTGGTGACCGAGCCCATACCCTTTTACGTTTTCGACGGAACGAGCTACACCGCCCTCTTCATGCTGCCCGAAACGTACTTCGTCGCCCTCGAGCAGCGTGGCGAAGAGTACGACCGCGTGTCATTCCTCGACCTCGAAGGCTATGTGCGCAGCGGCTCCGCCGAGAGCGTGGACTACGAACCCGTGAGCAAATTCCCTGCGAGCGGCAGCGCCGAGCTTATAAAGTCCGTATCTTCCGTATGGCTGTACGCCGACGCCCGGCTGTCCTCCGTCATAGGCGAAGTGACCGCCGCGGACGACGTATTCCTCTACGGCGCGGCTCCGAGCGGCAACGCCTTTTACGTGCGCGTCGGCACTCCCGACGACTACATACGCGGCTACCTCTCGGGCGACGCCGTGACCGTCACCTACCCGCCGACCAACGACATATCCGCCGTCGCCCCATCCGACCCGGATCCCGAGCCTTCACCCGAGCCCTCCGACCCCTCGCCGCAAGCGGACCTCTCGCCCTTCGTGCAGATCGTTCTCGTGATATCGCTGACCGTCCCCGCGTTTTTGCTCGTCTTCCTGCTGTCGGCGAAACGATAAACCTTTGCGCACCGCTTCATCGTTAAACAAAATTCATCGAATTTTGTTTAACTGACGCCGCGCTTCGGACAGACGCAGAACATCATCGTCTTTTCGGGCGGTTAGCACCGCGGCTGACCGAGCTGTTGCGGTACGAAGCAAGCGTTTTCAATCGGAAGCCGGTCGGTTGCCGTCTGCCAAGACCGCGTTCTCGGGGTGCCGCGGGGAACCCCTGCGGCGACCGCTTGCTGCTTCTGCCCGCTTCCGAGAACGTGCCTTTCCATCCGAAAATCTCGCGGTTTCGCTGCGCATTCTGTAAAATGAGGCGTATGCGCACAGGGGCTTACTGTCTGCTGCGAATTCTGTTAAACGAGCATATGCGCTTAGTCGCTTAAAATGAAGTGCCGCGCGGGAGCGCGGACGCCTTATGAAAGCCGTCCCCTGAGGCAGGGGAAGGTGGCGAGCACGAAGCGATAGCGGCTGCGAGCCGGAAGGGGTTGAAGTTTGTTTTATGAAAGGGAAGGATATAACGGTAAAGCTCGTACATTCATCCTGCCTCAACCCCTATCGCCCCATACGGGGCACTTCCCCCTGCCGCAGGGGGCAGCTTTATTCCTTGCGCACCGCTATCGCTCGCTTCGCCGTGCGCAAGGGGCAGAGACGATGGATATTCCGTCAAAGCAATGGCGCGGCGTCAGCCGAACAAAATCCGGGAAATTTTGCTCGGCGGTAAAACGCCGCGCAAGGTTACCCCGCTATGCGCCTTCCGCGCAGTTTAACCCTATGGACCGAAATAAGGTAAAATCATTCACCTTTTTCGCCGCGCCGAGGAACCAGGCACACTTTTTCAGAGCCGCGAGGAAAGTCCGTACCACCGTGCCGCGAGAAACGCCGAGAGCGGCGGCAAGCGCCTCTTCCGTCATGCCGCGGCTGCGGTTCTCGAACACGAATCGCTCGCGCGGGGTGAGCAGGCTCGTCATGCGCGGGTACAG
>DXHS01000065.1 GCA_019113275.1 Candidatus Protoclostridium stercorigallinarum | reverse complement strand
CGGGCGACCGCTCGGGCGTAAAGCGCCGTTGCGCCGAATACAAACGCCGCCGCGACGCGCTCTGCTCCGGTCTGCGCTCACTCGGCTGGGACGTGACCGACTCCGCAGGTACGATGTTCGTGTGGGCGCGCGTGCCCGACGATTCGCTTACGAGCGCCGAATTCGCCGAACGTCTCATCGAGCGCGCGGGCGTGATGTGCACCCCCGGATCCGCTTTCGGTCCCTCCGGCGAAGGCTATGTGCGTTTCGCTCTCGTCAAGCCCGTGGAAGTTATCGATGATGCCGTATCCCGTATGAAAAACTTATGACCCCGAAAAATTTTAAGGAGATCTCGATTTCAAGGGAATTTCAATTTGAAATTCCCTTGAAATATTTTTCGTCACGGTAGACGGAAGTGTCCTATCGTTTTTTCGGTCACAGACCGAAAAAACGGCAATATTTTCGTCTTACCGAAGCGCGGCGCGGCAAAAGGGGAAGGGAAAATTCTTTGTCCTTTTGCCGCATCGCGCAAGAAAAAACCCCGCCCTGCGCGCATATCGCTCGCAGAGCGGGGAAATATAAAAGGGGAAAATGATGATGGCAAATCGATGGAAGGAACTTCCTTCCGCGGGAAGATATTCATCTTCCGAGTGGGGAACCGGATCCCCGAGTCCTTGTGACCCGCTTTCTTACTTCGTCTCAGCCGAAGTAGTAGTGGTGATGTACCTGGTTATAGAAAGCGGCTACTACATACTTGAAAAGTCTGATCATTGAAGCCTCCGAAACCTTTTTTTGATTTCACTTTCCTTTCCCTATCGACACCCATATTATATAAAACCTCGGGAAAGAAGTCTTATACTCTGCTCTTCAATTTCTTGCACTTCTCTGTCATGTTTGGTTTGAAGTTTTAAGGAATATTTAAGCAGATATCCGTTTGGGGAATATGGGGTTCGTGCCGCTCGCTTGTCGGCATTATTCCGTTGTCCGCCGTTATCCGGGAACGGCGGCAGGGGATAAGCCTTTCGGCGCGGCACTGTCCGTGGACGTCAACCGGGCGCCTTTGGATGTTAATTTCAGGCTCTCAGTTGTTACGTCCGAAGTAATGATTGTTTAATTGATTGCGAAACATGCTTTTGATAAACTTTACGAGCTTTATCATATCGGCGTGCCTCCTGAGATGTATTTCACCATCCCGCTCCCTTATCGCACTTGTATTCTATTCCAAACGTCCGCATTCTTCTATATTTGGACTGTGAAAAAATAACATTATTACAACATCTTATGCTTGCATATCCCTTTTGTGACGGCGTTATACACGATTTTTACACCGAATTATCATAAATCCCCGTTTTTCGCCGCTTTTGCGCCCCTCGGAATGCGAATTTTCACTCAAACGCGAATGATTTACTTTAACATATTCGCTTTTGGGTCGTATTTGCGGAAAAAGCATACGGTAGTAGCCGCGGCGGGCAAAGTAAGGTATTGACTTTTACGCGTGGATATTGTAAAATGTTTTCGTCAGATCAAGGAGATGAAGGAATTTGAAAGTCCTTATAATAAACGGAAGCCCGCGAGGCGAAAAAAGCAATACAATGCGGATGACGAATGCTTTCATCGAAGGCATGGCGTCCTCTGCGGATATAGAAACGGAAACGGTGACGGTCAAAAACCTGAAGGCGGAACCCTGCCTCGGTTGTTTTTGCTGCTGGTCCAAGACCCCGGGAAGGTGTGTGATAAACGACGACGTGCGCGACGTTACGCTCAAGATGTTGTCGTCGGATGTCGTCATATACAGCTTTCCGCTTTTTTATTATTCGGTGCCGAGCAAGCTCAAGGCGCTCATCGAGCGTCAGCTCCCCACCGTCGCGCCGTTCATGGAAGGGCAGCGCGATTATCTCGTAAACGGCGGTCATCCGCCGCGTTTTACGGCGAGCTACAAAACGATACTCATATCCACCTGCGGTTTTTACCCGACGGACAAGAGTTACGACGCGATACGCGCGCAGTTCGACATGATATGCGGCGAGAAGAATTATCTCGAGATATTCCTCGGCGAAGGCGAGCTGTTCTCCCGTCCGGTGGCGCAGCGCCGCTGCGATAAGCGCCTGGAAGCCATGAAGAAAGCGGGCGAAGAATACGGCAGGAGCGGCGTGATAGACGCCGAAACGTATAAAGAGATATGTTCGCACATATATCCTCCCGCGATGTACGCGCACATGGCGGACGCGGGCTGGGGCGTCACCATGGAAGATTTCCGAGAAAGCGACCTCCGCACCGTGGAAGAAGTGGGTAAGCTCGGCAAAAAGATAGACCTTATATATTGACAAGTCGTGCCGGAGATACCGTCCGGCAAGGGAATAAAGAAAAAATCATTTTCAAGGAGAAAAAACAATGGACGCAAAACAGAGAGAGATCGCAGACAAGATCAAAAAGATCCTCGTAGACAATCTCAGACTTCCCGAGGAAGATCTGACGGACGACGCCAAACTTTTCGGCGACGACATCGGCCTTGACAGCGTGGATTCGCTGGAGATAATCGCGGGCATCGATCAGGAATTCGGCGTATCCATGATGGGCGTGGACAGAGAGCATTTCCAGACGATCGAGACGCTCAGCAAATACGTGATGGACAATCTGGACAAATAATGAATGCGGTCCAGCAGGCGGTCGCGGACAAGATCGCCGATTATCTTTCGGTCAACCTTCGGCTGCCGAGGGAGAATATAACGTACGATATCCCGCTGTTCGGCGACGGTATAGGGCTGGACAGCGTGGATTCGCTTGAGATCATAGCGGGCATGGACCTGCTTTTCGGCGTTTCGCTGATAGGCGCGCACGACGCGGTTTTCCGCGATATCCGCACGCTCAGCGAGTATATCGTCAATCATCCGGATTTTAAGGAAAACAAATAATGAACGACAGAGTAGTCATAACCGGTCTGGGGCTCACCTGCGCGATCGGCGGAAGCGCCGACGAGTGTTTCGATAACGCGCTCGCGGGCAAGGTCGGTATCAAGGAAGTGAAGAGCGTGGAGCACTCCGAGTGCTACGCGCACATAGGCGGCGAATACAACGAGTTCGTCACTCCCGAAGGAGAGGACAGAGCGAGCGCGCTCTGCATCAAAGCTGCGAAAGAAGCCGTGGCGGACTCCGGGCTGGACGTCTCCGCCGATCCGTCCCGCGTGAGCGTCGTAGTGGGCAGCTGCGTGGGCGGCGCGGTCAGTATAGAGAAATTTTACCGCGATTATGTCGCGGATCCCGATAAGGCGAGCGGCGAGGACGTCCTCAAGATGCCCATATCCGCGATCGCCAACAATGTGGCTCTCGAGTTCGGAGCGCAGGGCGCGGTGGATAACGTCGCCAACGCCTGCGCGGCGGGCACGATGAGCATATCCATCGCGGCGGATCTTATCCGCAGCGGTAAGGCGGACGCGGTCATCGCGGGCGGCAGCGACCCGATGAGCAGTCTCGCGTTCTCCGGCTTCCACGCGCTTCACGCGCTGGACAGCGAACCCTGCCGTCCCTTCAACAAGTCCAAGGGCATAGCTCTCGGCGAGGGCGCGGGCATACTCATAGTGGAATCCTACGAGCACGCAAAGGCGCGCGGGGCAAAGGTGTATTGCGAAGTGCTGGGCAGCGGCGTATCCAGCGACGCTCACCACATAACCGCGCCCGCTCCCGACGGAGAGGGCATGCAGGCGGCTATGGAGCGCTCGATCGCGAATTCGGGCATAAAGGCGTCCGACGTCGATTATATCAACGCTCACGGCACGGGCACTCCGCTCAACGATTCGTCCGAGCTCGGAGCCATGCTCCGCGTGTTCGGCGACGAGGGTGAGGTGAGCTGCTCCACGACCAAGTCCATGGTAGGTCACTGCCTGGGCGCGGCGGGCAGCGTGGAAGCGGTCATGTGCGTCAAAGCCATAGAGCGCGGTATCGTTCCTCCCACCGCGGGTTATACCGACGAGGACGTGACTCTCATGCGCGAGAAGGCGGGCAATTTCGACTTCGTCCCCAATAAGGGCAAGCAGCGCAAAGTGGAGTACGTGCAGTCCAATAACTATGCGTTCGGCGGCAACAACGCCAGCATAATATACGCCAAAGAGGGCGCGCCGAGGAAACTCGCGGAGCCCAACGGCGAGCGCGTGTTCGTTACGGGCTTCGGCATCGTATCGCCTCTCGGCAACACCGCCGAAGAGTACGCGGCGAACGTCAACGCGGGCGCGGCTGCGAAGAGGTGCGAGACCTGCGGCGACTATGTCAGCTCCGTGGGCAAAGAGGATTTCGACGCGGTAGGCATCAAACTCAACTTCTACCGCAAGCTGGACAAGCTCAGCCAGATGACTTGCGTGGCGGGCAAACGCGCTCTCGCGAATGCGGGCATAGAAGTGACCGAAGATAACGCCCGTAAGATAGGTATCGTCGCCGGCACGTCGGACGGACCGCAGACGGATATCGCCAATTTCCAGAAGGGTATAATCGCAAACGGCACGCAGACGGGCAGCGCTTTCCTTTTCCCGAACACCGTATACAACGCGGCTCCCGGATACTTCTCCATAGCCGCGGGCGTCAAAGGTTACAACGTCACGCTTTCCAACGGCGCGGCGAGCGGCATAGCCGCCGTGGCGTTCGGTTCGAGAGTGCTCGGGACCACGCAGAACGACGTCATCCTCGCGATAGGCGCGGATGAGGACTCGGAGACCGTGCACATGCTTTACGAAAAGACGGGCGCTATCGCCGCGGGCATGACCCCGGGCGACGGCGCTACGGTCGTGGTGCTCGAGCGCGGCAGCAGCGTCAGGGCGCGCGGCGCGAAAGTGTACGCCGAAGTGCTGGGCAGCGGCTTCGCCCATTGCCCGACGGAGTTCGGCAAGTACGGCTGCGCGGGCAAGCTCAAAGAGGCGATAGACCTCGCACTCGCCGAGTCGGGCGTAAAGGCGGAGGATATCGGCACCGTCGTGACCTGCGCCAACGGAGTGAAGAGCCTGACCGAGGCGGAGAACGAAGCTCTCGCGGCTTTCTGCAAGGCGAAGAAGGTGAGCGTAAAGGATATATGCGGCGAGGGCAGAGCGGCTTCGAGCGCGCTTTCCGTCGCACATGCGGCAATGATGCTCGACGGCGAGATCGCGGGCGGCGAAGGCGAGTATGCTCTCGTGCTCGGCGCGTCCGTCGGTGGCAGCTACAACGCCGTGGTACTCAAAAAGGCGTAAACGGGGGAACGAAAAATGGACGAAAACAAAGTCGCGCTGGTCACCGGCGCGTCGAGAGGCATAGGCCGCGCGATAGCGATAAAGCTTGCCGAGAGCGGTTACGACGTCGCGGTGGGGTATAACTCCAACGAGGAAGAGGCGAACAAAGTCGCAGGGATCATCGCGGAGAAAGGCCGCCGCGCCGTCACCGTCAAGGTCAACACCGGCGACCGCGGAGAAGTGAACGCGATGTTCCGCACCGTGGTCAAAGAGTTGGGACAGATAGACGTGCTCGTCAACAACGCGGGCGTGGTGGACGACGCGTTCCTGCTCATGCTGTCGCCCGATTCGCTGGACAGGAGCCTGGATATCAACGTCAAAGGCTACTTCTACTGCGCACAGGCGGCAACGCTCAAGATGTTCAAAGCCAAAAAGGGCGCGATCATCAACATATCGTCGGTCAGCAGTCTTATGGCTCTTCCCGGGCAGTCGGTGTACGCGGCTACGAAGGGCGCGGTCAATTCCATGACGGCGACTCTCGCCCGCGAGCTCGCGCCTTACGGCATAAGGGTGAACGCGATCGCACCCGGCTTTATCGCCACGGATATGGTCGCGCATCTGCCCGAGGACAAGATGAAGGAATACCTGACCCAGATCCCGCTCGGGAGACTGGGCAGACCGGAGGAAGTCGCGGAACTCGCGGCATTCCTTGCGAGCGACGAGGCATCGTACATCACGGGTCAGACGCTCGTTATAGACGGCGGGCTGTCGCTCTGACGCACCCGCCGTTTCGGCTGAAAACGAGGGAATATGAACATACTCGATATAAACAAGAGGATAAAGCAGCGCCCGCCATTTCAGATGGTGGAGCGCGTGACGGAGTTGGAACCGGGCAAGTATGCCAAGGGCATCAAATGCGTATCCGTCAACGAGCCGTATTTCACGGGGCATTTCCCCGATATGCCCGTCATGCCCGGAGTGCTCATCATAGAGTCGCTCGCGCAGCTGTGCTCGCTGGTCATCGACGAGGACGCTTCCGACCCCGATACCGTATACGTACTGCTCAAAGCGGACGCGTTCAAGTTCGTCAAAGCGGTCGTGCCGGGGGATACCCTCACGCTGGAAGCGAACGTCCTCATGGCGGCGGGCGGACTGTACAAATTCGCGGTGAAAGCGTCGGTGGACGGCGCGGTGAGAGCGAAAGGCGAGCTGTCTTTCACGGCGGCGAGCAGGGACAAACTGTATTCGTAAAAACCAAAGAAGGTAATATATGAAAAAAAGAGCATTTATTTTCCCCGGACAGGGCGCTCAGTACGTCGGTATGGCAAAGGATTTTTACGATACCGACGCCGATTGCAAAGCGGTGATAGACGCGGGCGCGGACGCGCTGGACTTCGATCTCCGCGCCGTCCTGTTCGAACCCAACGAACTCATAAACAAGACCGAATACACTCAGGCGGCGATGCTTGCCGCGGAGGTATGCGCGCTCGAAGCCGTTAAAAAGGCGGGAGCGGAGTGCGTTATCACCGCCGGGCTTTCCCTCGGCGAATATGCGGCGCTCGTAGCCTGCGGCGCGATGGATTACACCGACGCGATGAAGGTCGTGCGCAAGCGTGGCATGTATATGGAGAGCGCGGTGCCCGCGGGAAAAGGCGGCATGAGCGCGATCATAGGACTGCCCGCGGACGTCGTCGAGGAAGGCTGCCGCAAGGCGGAAGAGGAAACGGGGCTTTGCGTAGTCCCCGCCAACTACAACTGCCCGGGTCAGATAGTGGTCAGCGGCGACAAAGCCGCGGTGGACCGCGCGGGCGAGATACTCAAAGAAGCGGGCGCGAAGCTCGTGGCTCCGCTCAACGTCAGCGGGCCCTTCCATTCGCCGCTCCTTAAAAGCGCGGGCGAAAAGCTCGCCGAAGTGCTGGCAAGCGTTAAGTTCGCTCCCGCAAAGCTGCCGTATGTGTGCAACGTGTCGGCGGAAAAGGTGACGGATACGTCGCTGACGGCGGACATGCTTGTGCGCCAGGTGTACTCTCCCGTGAAGTGGGAGCAGTCCGTGCGCCTGATGCTGGACGAAGGAGTGGAAGAGTTCATAGAGATTGGCCCGGGCAAAACGCTCGCGGGCTTCATGAAGCGCATAGACCGCGCGATACCCGTCATAACGGTAAACGGCGTCGCGGATCTGGAAAAACTCGGCTGAAACGGGTGACGAAATATGTGGGACGAAAAAAGCATAAAAACACTTAAAGACAAGCGCGCCGCTCACGAAGCGGGCGGCGGCGCGGCGAGAGTGGAGAAGCAGCACGCTTCCGGTAAGATGACCGCGCGCGAGAGGATGGATTATCTCTTCGACCGCGGCACGTTCACCGAGGTCAACACTCTCGTGGAATCGCGCATAAGCGATTTCGGCATGGACAAGAAAAAAGTCCTCGGCGACGGCGTGGTCACCGGCTACGGCAGGATAAACGGCAAGCTCGTGTTCGCGAGCTCGCAGGACTTCACCGTGGGCGGCGGCAGCTTGGGCGAGGCGCAGGCGCAGAAGATATGCCGTATCATGGATATGGCTTACGACAACCGTGCGCCTTTCGTGTCCGTCAACGACAGCGGCGGCGCGAGGATAGAGGAGGGCATCGATTCGCTCTCGGGCTACGGCGGCATATTCTACCGTCATTCGCGTTACAGCGGCGTGATCCCTCAGATAGCGGTCATCATGGGACCGTGCGCGGGCGGCGCGTGCTATGCTCCCGCGCTGTGCGACTTCATCTTCATGACGGACAGCACGAGCCAGATGTATATCACCGGTCCCGCGGTCATCAAAGCGGTGACGGGCGAAACGGTCACGACCGCAGAGCTGGGCGGAGCCGCCGTGCATACGCAGAAGAGCGGCGTCGCGCACTTCTCGTATCCCGACGACAAGAGCTGCCTGAACGGCGTGCGTCAGCTCCTCGGCTATTTGCCGAGTAATTTCGAGGACAAAGGCAAGCCTTTCGACGAGGACGCGATCACGCGTGCGACCAATTTTCAGGCGATCGTGCCCGACAACAAGAAGGCGTCTTACGATATGCGCCGCGTCATCGAAGAGATAGCGGACAGAGGCACCTTCCTCGAAGTGCAGGCGGACTGGGCAAAGAACATCGTCATCGGTTTCATACGTATGGGACATAAGACCGTGGGCGTGGTCGCGAACCAGCCCAACCAGCTCGCCGGCTCGCTCGACTTCAACGCGGGCGACAAGGCGGCGCGCTTCATACGTTTTTGCGACTGCTTCGATATCCCCATACTCACTCTCGTGGACGTGCCCGCGTTCCTGCCTGGCAAACAGCAGGAGTACAGCGGGATCATCCGCCACGGCGCGAAGATGCTCTACGCGTATTCGGAAGCGACGGTGCCTAAGGTCAGCGTTATACTCCGCAAAGCGTACGGCGGCGCGTATATCGCGATGAACTCCAAAGGCATGGGCGCGGACATGGTGTTCGCGTGGCCGATAGCGGAGATCGCTGTCATGGGCGCGGACGGCGCGGCAAACATAATCGGCAGAAAGAAGATCGATGCGGCGGAGGACAAAGCCGCCGCACGCGCGGAGATCATCGCCGAGTACGAGGAGAAGTTCATGAATCCTTACGTCGCCGCGGCGCGCGGATTCGTGGACGAAGTCATCCTGCCCGAAGAGACCAAATCCCGCGTGGTGAACGCGTTCGTCATGCTGGAGAACAAGAAGCAGAGCCTGCCTGCCAAAAAGCACGGCAACCTGCCGCTTTGACGGTATTCACTGCGGTCGGCGTGCGCGGCGGAAGGCTCGCGGAAGTTGCGGGAGCGTTCCCGCTCGCCGCGGAACATGTGCTCGCGGCAGCCGGAAAAAAGAGAAGGATAAACGCGGAGCAGAGCGTAAGCGGACTTTACGCTCTGCTCCTGCTCATGCGGCATATCGGAGCGGATACGCGCACGCTGTCCGTCGTGCGGGACGAAGGCGGAAAGCCGCGTTTCGCGCCTTGCGGCCCGCATTTTTCCATAGCGCATTCGGCGAACGTCGCGGTGTGCGCGCTGTCCGACTCTCCCGTGGGAGCGGACGTCGAGCTGCTTCGGGATAAGCCGGACGCCGTGCCTCTCGCCGCGCGTTTCTTTTCGGAAAGGGAAGCGGAATGCGTGCGCCTGTCGGCGGACGCGCCGCGGGAGTTCTTCCGCCTGTGGACGCGTAAAGAGGCGAAACTGAAAAAGGGCGGCGAAGGCGTGGACCGCGTTATGCACAACGTGGACGCGCTCGGCGGAGAGTTCACCGAACGCGTATTGCGCTTCGGCGGGGAAGAATATCTTGCGTGCGTCACGGGGCGCGCCGAATATATACCTACGGAGGATATCGTATGACTGTCGGACCGTTTTTGCATAAAGTACTGTACCGCGAGTGCGACATGATGGGCGTGGTCAATAACGCAAATTACGTTCATTTTATGGAAGACGCCCGCGTGGACGCCCTCTCTCGGATAGGCTGCGAGTATAAGGGCATGGAAGAGCGCGGTTTCGCGGGTCCCGTCATCCGCCTTGCCGTGGAGTACAAGTCTCCCGCCCGCTTCGGCGACGAAATGGAATTGCTCGTCACGTTCGAGCGCTATACGGGCGTGCGCCTCTGCCTGTCCTACGTCATGCGCGACCGCGCGAGCGGCAGGGTATTCGCGACCGCCACCAGCGAGCATTGCTTCATCTCGATGTCCGACGGCGCTCCCGTGCTCGTATCCAAACAGTTCCCCGACTGGGATAAGGCTTTGAGAGAGGCAAGCTGCGGGGAAAGGATGTAACGCGTTCGGACATAGGTATATCATGCGTTCGCGGCGTTCGTCGTCGTGATGCTCGTGCTCCGTTTCCTCGATACGAAGAAGCATCCGGATAATTACAAACAGCCTGCGGCAAAATAACGCCGCATAAGGCGATACGAAGATAAGACCGCGCGGGAAGCAAACGCTTCCCGCGCGGTTTGGTCTGTAAATAGTCCGACCCGCCGTGTGGGGGCTCCGCGCGGCGGGTCGCGATCAAATGACTTATCCGTTTTTGAAGTTTATTCCTTCGTTTCCGTTTCGACGGGGGTCTCCGCGGTCACGGTCTTGCGCTGAGCGGCGAGAAGGTCGCGTATCTGCGCGAGGAGCTCTTCGGTCGTGGGCTTTGCTTCCTCGGGAACGGCTTCGGGCTGAGGCTCTTCGGGAGGAAGTTTGCCTTCGGCGCGCAGCTTGTCCTCATGCGCTTTCTTGAGCGCTTCGCGCGCTTTCTCCTGCTTCTCGCGGAAGGTGACTATGAGTTTGACTATGATGAAGAGTATGATCGCCGTGAGGAAGAACGAGATGATCGCGCTTATGACTTCGCCGAAGTCGAGGATGACCGCGTCGGTAAGCACATTGCCCGCGTCGTCGAGCGTGGCATCGCGCAGCACTATCTGCAGCGCGCCCAGCTCTCCCGTGCCGGGAATGGCGGCTATGAGCGGTTTGAGGATGTAATTGACGAGGGCATTGACTATCGCCGTGAACGCGGCGCCTATGATCATGCCTACGGCAAGGTCGATGACGTTGCCTTTCGAAATGAACTTCTTGAAGTCGGCAAAAAGTTTTTTCATTTGTCCGTATTCTCCTTATTCTCCTTTCGTTTATTTTGTTTTTTATTTTATCTTTTTTTCGTATTCGGTGCGCTGCGGAACGTAACCCGCCTTTTCGTAGAAACGCGCGGCGCGTTTGTTGAACGCCCAGCAGTTCAGCTCCACGGCGGCGCAGCCTAAGTCGCGCGCATAGTTTTCCGCCGCGCCCATGAGCAGGGGAGCCGCTTCCGAGCCGCGCGCTTCCTCGCCGACGCACAAGTCGTCCACATACAGCCACTTGCGCGGGCGGTAGAATGCGTCGCCGTCGCGCTCCTGCACCCGGCATATAAGCTCGCCGATCACTTTACCTTCGCTTTCGGCGACGAACAGCTTATATATGCCGCCGCTTATCATTGCGCTCACCGAGCGTTCGTTGTGCTTGGTGATGTGCGGACGGTATATATCCGGTCTTCCTTCCGAATGGACTTTTCCCACCTGCGTGAGCAGCCCTGCGATAGCTGCGGCGTCCGTCTCCCTTGCCTGTCTTACCGTGATGTCTTTCATGTCGGTCCGCCTCCCGATCGATTTGTTTATATAATATATAATTATAACATGCATCGGGAGAATACACAACCATAATGAATGAGCTTGTTTAATATTTTTTTAATATTCGTGAGATTTATTTCTCTCAAACTATTGCGCATTGCTTTCGGGATATGGTATAATTTAACGGGAAAGTTATGTAACAGAGATCGCATCTCGGAGAAGACGCAATGGAAAACATCATAGAAGTGCGCGGGCTGGAGAAGAGCTACGGCGAGGTAAAAGCGGTGCGCGGCATCGATCTTACGGTGCGCCGCGGCACGTTGCACGCCTTTCTCGGGCTTAACGGTGCCGGCAAGAGCACGACGATAAACATCATTTGTACGCTGCTCGGGAAGGACGCGGGAAGCGTGACGGTGAACGGCTTCGATGCGGACGCTAACCCCGAACGTATAAGGAGCGGCATAGGCGTCGTGTTCCAGAACTCGGTGCTGGATACCGCGCTCACGGTAAAAGAGAACCTCGCGTTGCGTGCGGGGTTTTACGGCATGCGCGGGAGCGAGACGAAGCGCCGCATAGCCGAGCTTGCGGAAATGTTTGAGCTGGGTGAGATACTCTCGCGGCGCTACGGCAAGCTGTCGGGCGGACAGCGCAGGCGGGCGGACATCGCGAGGGCGCTGGTATCCTCGCCGTCGCTGCTCATTCTCGACGAGCCTACGACGGGGCTGGATCCGCAGACCCGACGCACGGTGTGGGACGCGGTGGACGGATTGCGCCGCTCGCGCGATATGACGGTTTTGCTTACCACGCATTATATGGAGGAGGCGGATCGTGCCGATACGGTCACGATAATAGACGCAGGCGTGATCTCCGCCGAGGGTGCTCCGGCGGAGCTGAAAACAAGGTACTCGGGCGACTATCTGCGCGTTTATGTTCCGCGCAGCGAGCGGCTGGATGAGTTGTTCGGCAAGCGCGGCGGTGTGTTCGACGCGGGCAGGTATGTGTTCCGCCTGCAAAAGAGCATAGACGCGAAAGCTCTGCTTGCCGAATTCGGCGACGATATCCCCGATCTCGAGATAGTGAAAGGGGATATGGACGACGTGTTTTTGAACGTTACGGGCAAGCGTTTGCCGGGAGGTGCGGCATGAGCGTGCTTTCCGTTCGTTCGTTCGGTTGTCTTACGGTGCGCAATTTCCGTATATTTTTGCGTGACAGAGCGGGAGTTTTCTTTTCGCTGCTCGCGCCGCTCATCATATTGTTGCTGTACTTCCTTTTCCTCGGAGACGTGCAGGCGGACAGCGCCGCAGCGGCTCTCGGCGATGTGCCGTACGACGAAAAAGTACTCGAAGCATTCGTAAACGGTTGGATGATATCCGGCGTGGTGTCCGTGAGCTGCATAACGGTATCCTTTTCCGCGCAGAGCGTGATGATAGCCGACCGCGAACGCGGCATGCGCGACGATGTGCTCGTGTCTCCGGTAACGAAGCCCGTGCTTACTGCCGCGTACTTTGCGAGCAACTGTCTGATCACCATGGCGATAGTGGGCGTAGTGCTCGCGGTGTGTTTGGTGTTCCTCGCGATAACGGGTTGGTACCTTTCGGCTGCGGACGTATTTGCAGCCATAGGCATGACGGTCATGAGCGCGCTGTCGGCAGCCATGCTCAGCACGCTCGTGTGTCTGCCGCTGCGCACGAGCAGCGTGCATTCGGCGGTAGTGGGGATCATGAGTGCGGCGATAGGTTTCCTTATGGGCGCATATATGCCCGTATTCGTTTTCCCGACGGCGGTCCGATATATCGTGCTCATCGTGCCGGGAACGTATTCGGCGGGCGTGTTCCGCAATATCTTTTGTAACGGCGCTCTCGCCGAGCTGACGGACGGTTTTCCCGCATCCGCCGAGCAGGCTCTCCGCGACGGCTTTACTCTCGATATGGACTTCTTCGGGGCAAAAATAGGCACGGCTTGGATGACGGGCATCTTTGCGATCACGATAGCCGTCGTTGCCCTTATAGCCGCTCTCGTCATCCTCATATCCCGTCTGCGCCGTTTATCCCGCGCGTAAGCGGTAGGGCAGATCCGTACGGATCGTAATTTTCTTGAAAAAGCATGGAAAGAGGCGACCTTTGAAGATCGTCTTTTTCATTGCTTTCTACAGCCTGCATATCGCGCACCCGACGATATTGCCGAGAAAGGCGGCGAAGAGCGCGACGGGTATGGCGTAGCGCAGGCGTTTGACTTCGGACTTCGAAAAGTATATCGCCGAAACGTAGAACACCGTTTCGCTCGAACCGTATATCACGGACGCGCACTGTCCGATGTATCCGTCCGTGCCGTATGTCTCGTAAATGTTTTCCAGCACGGACAGGCTGCCCGCGCCGGACAGCGGGCGGAGGAGCAGCAGTTCGGTCAGCTCGGGCGGTATGCCTACGGGCGACAATACGGGAGAAAGCACATGCGACAGCGCTTCCGCGGCTCCGGATACGCGGAACAGTTCGCACGCGACCATGACCGCTACGAGATAGGGGAGCACGCCCGCCATGAGTTCGAGCGCCGCGCCCGCTCCGCGCACGAATGCGGCGTATGCGTCCTTGCGCCGCACGAGCGCGAGCAGCAATACGCCGAGGAATATCGCGGGGACGATATATACCGTCATGCGGCGCGCTTTGCCGCGCGGCGGGCGGAAACGGCTGCAAACAGTTTGGCGAGCAGTTTTACCGCGAGTATGCCGATCACGGTGCTCGTGACCGTCGCGACTATGCAGGCGGGCAGGAATCCCGCAGGGTCCGCAGAACCGTGCGCTGCGCGTAAGGATACCACGGTGGACGGGAATATCTGCAAACTCGTCGCGGATATTACGGTGAGCATGATCATGTTCGTCGTGGCGACGCCCGTGCGGGAAGAGTCGCGCTTCATCGTGCGCACGGCGTTTATCGCCATGGGCGTCGCGGCGTTGCCCAGCCCGAGCAGGTTCGCGCTTATATTCATCGATACGTACTTTTCGGTCTCGCGGCTCTCTCCGGGCATGAGCCGCCGCACGAGGGGGCGCAGGAGCCTCGCGAGCCTGTCCGCTATGCCCGTGCTCTCGAGCACTTCGAACAGCCCCAGCCATATCCCGTACAGCGCCACGAGGGTGAGCGCGAGCGACACCGCTCCGTTCGCGCCCGTTATCATGGCTTCGAGCACGGCGGCGGGGTCGCACAACAGCAGCGTGGCTATGGACAGAAGCATTATTATCAGCCAGATGATACTCATAATAACAAAATATGTTTGCGTTTTGCCGAATATTATTGTATAATCTATGCGAATGCGAAAACGCGGGCGCTCTTTTTGTCCGCGGCAGCGGGAAGAGGAGGAAACTATCATGCCCGAAAGACCCAAATTCTATATCACCACTCCCATATATTACGCGAGCGGCAATCTCCACATAGGTCACACTTACAGCACCGTGGTGTGCGACGCGATAGCGCGCTACAAGCGCATGCGCGGCTACGACGTGTTCTACCTTACGGGCACCGACGAGCACGGTCAGAAAGTGCAGGACAAAGCCGCCGCCGAGGGCAAGACCCCGCGCGAGTTCGTGGACGAGCTCGTGGGCGGCATAAAAAAGCTGTGGCAGCTCATGGATATCTCTTACGACAAGTTCATCCGCACGACGGACGATTATCATGTAAAAGCCGTGCAGAAGATATTCAAAAAGCTGTACGACAAGGGCGATATATACAAGTCCGTGTATAAGGGCAAGTACTGCAAGGCGTGCGAATCGTTCTGGACGGAGAGCCAGCTCGTGGACGGCTGCTGCCCCGATTGCGGCAGAGCGGTGGAGTATGCCGAGGAAGAGAGCTATTTCTTCCGTCTGAGCAAGTATGCTCCCCGTCTGCGCAAACTGCTGACCGAAACGGATTTCCTTCAGCCGGACAGCCGCGTGAACGAGATGGTGAACAACTTCATCGACAAGGGCTTGCAGGATCTCGCGGTGTCCCGCTCCACGTTCGATTGGGGCGTTCCCGTGCCCTTCGACGGCAAACATGTCATATACGTGTGGATAGACGCGCTCTCCAACTATATAACCGCGCTCGGTTACGGCTCGGATGACGACAGCCTGTTTGAAAAATACTGGCCTGCTGACGTGCATGTCGTGGGCAAGGAGATCGTGCGTTTCCACTCCATAATATGGCCGGCTATCCTCATGGCGCTCGATCTGCCGCTGCCCAAACACGTTTTCGGTCACGGCTGGATCAAGTTCGGCGGGCAGAAGATGGGCAAGAGCACGGGCAACGTAGTCGATCCCTATATCCTTGCGGGTCGCTACGGCGTGGACGCGCTGCGTTATTTCCTGCTCGACGAGATGCCTTTCGGCTCGGACGGGGATTATTCGAGCGAGCTGCTCGTGCGCAAGATAAACACCGATCTCGCCAACGATTACGGCAACCTCGTGCGCCGCACGCTGGCGATGAGCCGACAGTACTTCGGCGGTAAGGTGACGGACAAGGGCGAAGCCGCCGATATCGACAGGGAGTTCGAAAGCATGATAAACGGCGTGAGCGAACTCGTGGACGGCGACATGAACACCTTCATCGTCAATAAGGCGCTGGAAGACATATTCGCGGTCATCCGCCGCGCGAACAAGTATATAGACGAGACCGCGCCCTGGAAGCTGGCGGCGGACGAGAGCATGAAGCCGAGGCTGGAACGCGTGCTTTATGATCTTCTCGAAGCCATCCGCGTGAGCAGCACGCTGCTCCTGCCGTTCTTCCGCACGGGACCGACGAAGGCGCTCGCGGCGCTTGGCGTAGGCGCGCCCGAGGAGTTCGGAGACGTCCTGCGCTACGGTGCGGTGAAGTCTTACGAAACGACGGAGACCGAAGCCATATACCCGAGGCTGGATGTGAACAAAGAACTCAAAGAGCTTGCGGCGATCGCGGACAATGCGAAAAAGACCGCGCCCGCGGCAAAGAAAGAGGATAAGAAAATGGACGAAAAGGCACACATAACGATAGACGATCTCGCGAAGATAGACCTTCGCGTAGCCGAGGTCATAGCCTGCGAGCGCGTCGAGGGCAGCAAGAAGCTGCTCAAAGAAACGCTTAAAGTGGGCGACGAAGTGCGCACCGTATGCTCGGGCATCGCGGCGTACTACACCCCCGAAGAAATGGTGGGCAAAAAGGTGATACTCGTCGCCAATCTGCCGCCCCGCAAGATGTGCGGAGTGGAGAGCAACGGTATGCTGCTCTGCGCCGAAAAGGACGGCAAAGTCGTGCTGCTCTCGCCCGAGAGCGATATAGGCAGCGGCGCGGAGGTGTGCTGATATGCGCGTAAGAACGAGATTCGCGCCTTCGCCGACGGGCTATCTTCACATAGGCGGCATGCGCACCGCGCTGTACGCGTATCTTTACGCCAAGCAGCACGGCGGCGATTTCATCCTGCGTCTCGAAGACACCGACCGCGAACGCCTGGTGGACGACGCCGCGAAGATAATATACGACTCCATGAAGGAAGCCGGGCTGTATTACGACGAAGGACCGGACGTCGGCGGGGCTTACGGACCTTACGTTCAGTCCGAGCGCCGCGACATCTACATGAAGTACGCGGACAAACTCATCGAGTCGGGCGACGCCTATTACTGCTTCTGCACCAAGGAGCGGCTGGAAGAGATGCACGCCGCGGGCGCGACCAAGTACGACAAGCACTGCCTTTCCGTACCTCTCGAAGAGGCGAAACGCCGTGTGGCGGCGGGCGAACCTTACGTCATCCGCCAGAACGTGCCCACGGAAGGGGAGTACACGTTCCGCGACCTCGTGTTCGGCGAAGTCACGGTGCCGTATGCCGACCTCGAGGACAACGTGCTCATCAAGAGCGACGGCTTGCCGACGTATAACTTCGCCAACGTCATAGACGACCACCTTATGGGCATAACGCACGTCATCCGCGGGGTGGAGTATCTTTCCTCAACGCCCAAGTACGATCTGCTTTACCGCGCGCTCGGCTGGGAGCCTCCCGCATACATGCACCTCCAGCCCATCATGCGCGACGCCCGTCACAAACTGAGCAAGCGTTACGGCGCGGCGAGCTATAAGGATTTCATAAACAAAGGGTACCTCAAAGAGGCGATAGTCAATTATATCGCGCTCCTCGGCTGGAGCCCCAAGGACAATACCGAGAAGTTCGATATGGACTACATGCTGAAAAATTTCTCGGTGGAAGGGCTGTCCAAGTCCCCCTCGATATTCGACGAAGCCAAACTTCGCTGGCTCAACGGCGAGTACATACGCGAGCTGTCCGACGACGAGTTCTTCGCACATGCGAAGCCTTTTATGGAACAGGTGGATTATCTCAAAGGTCTCGATCTGCGCTATCTCGCTTCGTTGCTGCATTCGCGCTGCCTTTCCTTTGCCGACGTCGGACCGTCCGAATGCTTTAAGGACATGCGTACCGAGGACGACCTTTCGGTCAACCTTACGGAGTTCCTCACGGCGTTCGACAGGCTCACACCCGATCTTTTCGTCCATGCCAAGAACAAGACGGATGCTGCCGTCGCGCGCGAAATGCTGCCCGACCTCATAACGCTTACCGAAGAGAAGTGGGACGAGCTCTATCCCGCGCTCGAATCCTACGCGGCGGAAAAGGGCGTAAAAAAAGGAGCGGTGCTCTGGGTATACCGCATCGCGATAACCGCTTCGCCCGTCACTCCCGGAGGAGCGACCGAAATGGCGACGCTTCTGGGAAAAGAAGAAACTCTCCGCCGCCTGCGTAAAGCGCTCGAACTGCTTTCCTCGAGCGCCTTCGGCGCGCTTCGGTGAGGCGCAAAGCTCGGCATCGCGCCTTTGCGCACCGCTACCGCTCGCTTCGCGTGCGCTTCGGTTAGGCGCAAAGCTCGGCATCTTTTCGGACTATAAACGTAAATTTTGCCTCGCCGCCATGAGGCAGGCTTCGGCGACGTGCGGAGCGGTATGGAAGATATCCATACCGCTCCGTACAATATTTACGCGTCTATCCTCGAAAATCTGCCGGCTTTGCTGCGAATTCCGTATTACATCTCCGTCGGTTTCATGCGAAAAATTTTTCGGAATGGTGCGTGGCTCCGCAAGGAAGTGGCAGTGTAAAAAATAAGCGTATTTCGGAATGAAATACGCTTATTTTTATCCGTTTTTATCTGACGATCGTATAGTCGGATATTTCGCCCACCGTCATGTTGACGGCTTCGCCTTCGGTGTTCGTTTCGTAAGTGGCGAAGTACATCATCACGTTGGACGTCGTCATTCCGAAGTAGTTGAAATCCACATCCGAGTAATAAACGGTGGTGGAGGTGCCCATGTTCGTTTCGTTGCGGTAGAACACCGCGCGGTTGACGGGGAAGGAGTAGCCTTCTTCCGTTTCTTTCTTTTCCGCTTCGGCTGCGTCGTAGTAAGCCACGGCGTCGCCCACATAATCGTTTATGAACGACGCGTCGTCCTTGCCGTACTTGTCGTAGGCGTAATTGTCCGAGGGGTCGTCCGCAACGTCCGTCGTTACGGCGGCGGCGATGGTGTGCACCGCTTCTTCGCCGTACACTCCGGTTTCCACGGCGCTGTGCACCGAATAGGTGGCGGATACGCCTTCTTTTATGCCCGACTGCGCGCGCTCGAGAAGGAACAGTTCTTCGTTGTCGTAGCTCGTTCCGATCTCGGTGACGCGGTCGGTCACGGTCGCCGTGCCGTCTTTGCTTTCGGAGTATACGTTCTCGCCCGCGAGGTAATCGGCGAACGCCGAGTATCCGATACCGCTGGACGCCAGTTCAGCGTGCTTATACGAGAACACGGGCTGCATGTTGATATTGCGGATCATGACGACGCTTTCCATGCGGTCGGTCGCACCTTTCCGGTCGGAGTTGTCCGCGTCGTCCGTGTAGGTGAGTTCGAACGTCGTGCGCAGTACGGTGTAAGCCGAAGGGGAAGAGGTGAGCTCGTTCACGCGACCGAGTATGCGCTCGGAGAAACCGGGCACTTCCTCGCTGAGCGCCCCGAGTCCCGACCAGTCGGCTATGCTGCGGTCGGCGACCTCTATCTCCGTAACGTAAGTGCCGCTTGCGAGCAGTTTGTCGGTATTCGCGGTAAAGCTGCCGTCCTCGTTCACGGTTGCGGCGTAGCGGTCAAGGTCGTAAGTCGTTTTTTCGTAATTGTATGGGTTGCTCCACGGCTTGTCTCGCAGCAGCTCGCTGAAGACCGTCTCGCCGCCGCAGGATGGCATCAGCGTGCCGCAACCCGTAAACAGCATGACGGACGCCGCGAGAACGGCGGTCAGAGCTAAGATCTTTTTCATTTACAAATCTCCGCAGAAAATCAGTTTAGCCTATTGTACCACAAATAACTTGATTTGTCACCGAATTTCGGGTATTATGTCTGTATGAAAAAAAATTTTTTGTTCCCGTCGTTTTCCGCCGCGCTCTCCGCGGTCACGGACGATATCTCGCGGCGCAGGATAGACCTTAAACGCCGCCACATAGTCATAGTGCCCGATCGCTGCACGCTGACCGCCGAGCGGGCGTTGTGTGCGCGTCTCGGAGGCGCGTTCGACGCGTACGTCACCACGTGGAGCAGGCTGACGAGAACGGGGGATGCCGGATATCTCCCGCGCAAAGGGAGCGTCATGCTCGTGCGCAAAATACTCGCCGACTGCCACGACAAACTAAAATGCTATTCGCGCAGCTGGCAGGCGAAGGGCTTCGCTTCGCGCATGTACGACGTTATCGGTCAGCTGTCCGTGTGCGGGCTGCGTCCCGAGGACATCGTGACGGACGACGGCGGCAAGTCGGAGGATATCGCCCTCGTATATTCCGAATATCTCAAAGCCACGGCGGGGGAGCTTACCGACGCGTCGGGGCGGATGGTCATGCTCGCGCGCACGCTGGAGGATACCGATCTCGTGCGCAACGCCGTGGTGTACGTCGCCTGTTTCGATTCGTATACCGCGCTGATGGAGCGCGT
>DXHS01000064.1 GCA_019113275.1 Candidatus Protoclostridium stercorigallinarum | reverse complement strand
TCGTCCCGTCAAGGCATTGCACGGGGCGTGACGGATTTCTCCGTTAATCGTGCGGATTTCGGCAAAAGTGTTGAAAACGCTTTCATAACGTTATATCATGTCGTCGTTACCGAAAGGTAGCGACGATATTTCTATAAAGGAGGATAATGATGAAAAAAGCATTATCGAAAAAGACGGTCATACGACCGCTCATCGCGCTCGGATGCATTCTGCTTGCCGTTATTTTGGGCTTCGGTGTGAATGCCGGTATGAGCACGATCGGGGCGGATGCCGCGGCAACCGGTTATAACGGCGCGGTATTCACTTCCGAATTCGAGAGCATGCAGGCAGTCGTCGACGCCGAGAAAGAACTCAACAAAGAGATCGCCGGCGAAGGTTATGTTCTTCTCAAGAACAATAACAACGTGCTGCCGCTCTCCGGCGCGACCAAAGTCAGCGTGTTCGGTAAGAGCTCGGTCAACCCCATAATGACGGGTACGGGTTCTTCCGGCGGCGCCGCGGCAGGTTCGCTCGGCATTATAGAAGGTCTCGAGCAGGCGGGATTCGAAGTAAATCCCACGCTCGTGAACTTCTATAACGACAATGCGGCTTCGGGTGAAGGACGTTCGACCAACGGCATGAACGACCTTCCCAGCTCTTACTGGAGCACGGGCGAGACCCCGCAGTCGAAGTACACGCAGGAAGTCAAGGATTCCTACGACGATTACAGCGACGCCGCGATACTCGTGTTCTCGCGCAGCGGCGGCGAAGGTGCGGACCTTGCCATGTCTTCGTTCACCAAGACGGAGGGGCAGACGACGGTGGATACCGAATCTTCTCCCACGCGCGCTCAGATCGAAGCCGAGATCGCGGGCGAAGGTACATGGGCTCCCGTAGGCGGTCAGGGCCGCGAGTCCGATCCTTTCGAGCATTATCTCGAGCTGGATGACCATGAAGAGGCACTTATCAAGGCGGTAGAGGAGTCCGGCAAGTTCGACAAGATCGTCGTAGTGCTCAACAGCATGAACGCCTTCGAGGCGGGCGCGCTTGAAAAGGACGCGAACATCGATTCCGTTATCTGGGCTCCCGGTTCGGGCGAGAACGGCTTTATCTCCCTCGGCAAGATCATCCGCGGCGAGATCAATCCTTCCGGCGCGCTTACCGATACCTTTGCGGCTGACTTCACCAAGTCCCCCGTGTGGTACAATGAGTCCAATAACCGCATAGGCAACGGCTCCGGCGTCGATGCGGGCGCGGGCAGCCAGTACACCGACGAGGACGGCGCGCTCTTTGCGGGCGACGAGAACGGCTGGGGTTACTTCGGTATCGACTACGAGGAAGGCATCTATGTAGGTTACAAGTACTACGAGACCGCCGCCGCGGAAGGCTACATCGATTACGAAAAGGAAGTCGTATACCCCTTCGGCTACGGTCTGTCGTACACGGATTTCAGCTGGAAACTCGACAGTGTTTCCGCTTCCACGGGAGATACGATCACTAAAGATACCGTATTTACCGTGACCGTTACCGTAACTAATACCGGCGAAGTGGCGGGCAAGGATATCGTCCAGCTTTATTACGAAGCTCCCTATACGGACGGCGGTATCGAAAAAGCCAAGGTAAATCTCGGCGACTTTGTCAAGACGGATCTTATACAGCCGGACGGCACGGATACCGTGGAACTCACGCTTTCCGCGTTCGAAATGGCGTCCTTCGACGTATACGACGATAACGTCAACGGCAAGACCGTATGGGAGCTCGATCCCGGCAAGTACACCCTCTACGTGGGCAGCGATTCTCATTGCTGGGCGGACGAGAATGTTCTCAAATCCGAGTTCACCGTAGCCGGCACCACGAGCGCGGATGCTCTTCTTTGGGAGACCGATCCCGACAGCGGAGAGCCCGTCAAGCCGTGGTTCGACGACATGAACGACTACATGAAGGATAAGAGGATGACGCGCGCGGACTTCGCGGGCACCTTCCCTCAGCAGCCGTATTGGTTCGAGATAGAGGCGGACAATACCGTTCTCGACCCGTTCTGGTCGGCGCAGTACCGCTTCATCTACGGCAAGGATTATGCCGCAGCCGATTGGGAGGGCGACAATTCCCCGACCCCGGTGAACGAAGTTCCCGACGACTGGTCGAGCACGCCCAAATATCTTAAGGCTTCGGAAGCGGAGCTCGTGAAGGACGATGAGTTCCTCGAGAACATGACGCTTCCTCTTGCCGCAGGTGCGAGCAATCTCAATCCCGTTATCGATCCCATGTGGGATTCCGTGAACGGTGCGTACAAGTGGTATTATGTAGATCCCGCTACGCCCGATGACGAAATCCCCGAAGGCGCAAAGAAAGGAACTTACGCTTTCCGCGACGAGGCGCAGGCATATTCGGACGATAAACTCACCAAGAACGCGGACGGCGCGATCGAAGGACTTGCTCCCCTCCAGCTCGTGGATCTTGTCGGTAAAGATATGGACGACCCGATGTGGGACGACTTCGTCCAGCAGATGACCGTCGATCAGGCGTATGCGGCGATCAACGGTAAATACAGCCAGTTCGAGTACAGCGGTATCGCCGCGGCGTTCGGTATCCCGACGGGCGGTCATTCGGACGGTCCTCAGGGTATCAACAGGCCTTGGGTAGGTGAGAAATACGCGAGCATGGCGGACTTCTCCGGCTCCGTAGGCTTCTCTCCCGAGACGCTTGTCGGCGCTACGTGGAACAAAGACCTTGCCTCCGAGATGGGCAGACTGATCGGCGACTATTCGCTGTGGCTGCACTGCAGCGGCTGGTATGCTCCCGGCGCCAACATGCACAGGTCTCCGTTCGCGGGACGTAACTTCGAGTATTACAGCGAAGATCCCACGCTCACGGGCGGCATGCTCACTTCCGTTGTCACGGCGGCTTCCAGAAAAGGTCTCGTGTGCTTCATCAAGCACATCGTGCTCAACGATCAGGAAACTTACCGCGAGTGCAACAATATGTCCGTCTGGGCTGACGAGCAGTCCATGCGCGAGATATATCTCCGCGGATTCGAAAAAGCGGTAAAAGCCGTCAACGCTATCGAAAACAGCGCGGGTGTGGCTACGCCTGCGGGTATGATGACCTCCTTCAACAGCCTCGGCTTCCAGTGGGCAGGCGGTACGTGGGAGTTCATGAACGGACTTATGCGTTCCGAGTGGGGATTCATCGGCGAAGTGGTCACCGACGCGTTCCAGCAGGGTAACGGCAAGATGAGCGCCAACATGATGGTGCGCGCGGGCAACGACCTCGGTCTTGACGGCAAGGGCAACGATCAGACGTCCATCGCGGTGCTCACGAACAGCGAAGCGGCGAATACTCCTTCGCAGCTCCAAGGTGTGTACGACTGCGTTAAGCGCCAGGCTTACTGCCTGCTCAACAGCAGCGCGATGATGAACGGTTTCGGCGCGGACTTTGTTTCCAATTACGTGGACGACGATCCGGATAACGACGTACCGTTCAAGACTTCCGGTTATGACGTAGGCGAGCTCAATCCCAATCCCAGCCCGTTCGGAGCCGGCCCCGAAGGCAAGCTGATGGGCACGGTTTCGCAGGGTCAGCAGAGCGTATCCATCGATCTTTCGGACGACGATCTCGCCGAGCAGGATATCGAATACCGCATCTATCTCGGACATCTGCCCGAAGGTCTTACGCTCGATCCCGAGACCGGTATCGTTTCGGGTAACGTAGCGCTCGACGCGGAAGCGGGAGCATACAAGTTCTCCGTCGCGGTCACGGCGGACGGCGCTACCGGCAACGATAAGTGGGTGCTCAGAAAGCACATCAATTACTTCCGTATAGAAGTCAGCAGCCTTATCGAATACATCGGCGAGAAGAATGTCGAAGCTGCTCCCGGCGAGTGGATATCCGCAGACGTCACTTCGATAGCTCCGGAGAATGCGGAAGTTACCTATTCCGTAGATACGAGCAAGCTGCCCGCGGGTCTTAAATTCGCGAACGGCAGACTGTACGGCTCCATCGCGAATGAAGGCACCTATACCGTGGATGTGACGGCGAGCGCAGACGGCTGCACCGACGCAAAGACGACGGTGACGATAGTCATCGCTTCGGCGGACTACGACGCGCCTTACATCGGTGAGAACGGCAACTGGTTCGTCAACGGTGAGGATACCGGCGTTGCCGCTACCGGACCCGCAGGTCCCCAGGGCGAGAAGGGTGAGACCGGCGCTCAGGGCCCTCAGGGTGAAAAGGGCGAGACCGGTGCTCAGGGACCTCAGGGCGAGAAAGGCGAGGACGGCGCGGCAGGCGGCTGCGGCGGCAACATCGCGGGCACCGCGGTGATAGTCGCGATCGCTCTTGCAGCGATAGTCGTTACCGGCGTGCTCGTCAAGAAGAGCCGTAAGGACTAAGTAAACTTAAAACCACCCGCTGAGGGTGAAGCGGGAAGGAATAGGCGAATAGATGTTC